>CBEPPX010000017.1:0-13931 GCA_965511205.1 uncultured Ignavibacteriales bacterium
TTTATTGATGACAATAAAAGTTATGGAATTGAAAGACTTATAACTGCAATCGATTCTTCTTCCTACAATACTTACCTGGCAATTAATTCACTGATCTGGATTTATATTGATCAGGGAAATTATATTGCGGCAATTCAAACTGCTGAAAAAGCATTAGTTGCATTTCCTGAATCAAGATTATTTAAATGGGGTTTAGCGCGCGCTTACGAGGATGTTAACCCGGAGCATTCAATTGATACCTATTTTCAAATATTGAGCTCATATCCAAAATTTAGAGAATCAAACCAGGTAAATGAAACAATCTTAAAACACCTTATTGCTCAGCAATATGTAACAACCGGGAATGAACAAAAAGCAATTGAACTTTGCCAGGAAATATTAGGCGAGGGGAATATTCCCGAATCATCTATGGAAATTCTTGAAGACCGGCTGGAAAGAGTTGAGGAATTGCTTCATCAATTAACTAAATAATACTTTTTTATTACGCCTCTCTGACTTTTCCATCTCGTTAAAATAAATTAAATTATTCTATCGAATAAAAGTAAGATAGTTTAGAACGATATTATGGATATCGAAAATCCCCAACATCAAAAAATGTTAGAGGATCTTCTTTCGTTATGCAGAAAAAATCTGCCTTCTGTTAATGAAGATCTGGTAACAAAAGCATTCGGTTTTGCGCTGGAGGCACACAAGCATGATATACGTGCTTCGGGCGAGCCGTACTTTACCCATCCTTACGAAGTGGCTACGATCATCGCAAGTGAGTTTCCGCTTGATGACATAACAGTTGTTAGTACTTTACTGCATGATGTTGTTGAAGACACCGATTTTGATATTGATTTGCTGGCTAAAGAGTTTGGAAAAGAAGTTGCGGATATTGTTGATGGGGTAACAAAAATTGGCGGGATATTTAGAGGGCACGATATTACGAAGGCAGAAAATTATCGGAAAATGCTCCTCTCAATGGTTGAAGATGTCAGGGTTATTCTTGTAAAGATTGCAGACCGGCTTCATAATATGAGAACGCTTGAATTTGTGAGTCCTGATAAGCAGCGAAGAATTGCCCAGGAAACTTTGGAAATTTATGCTCCCTTTGCTCACAGGTTTGGTTTGGGTAAAGTAAAGTGGGAGTTTGAAGATATTTCCTTTAAATACTTAAATAGAGAAGCTTATGAAGACCTGGTGATAAAAGTTAAAGGGCGCAGGAAAGAACGCGAAGCATACATTAAAAAATTTACCGAACCGATAGTTAAAAGCCTGGATGAATATAATCTAAAATACGATTTAGGTGGAAGACCCAAACATCTATACAGTATTTACAGAAAAATGATACGCCGCAATAAACCATTTGAAGAAATTTATGATCTATTTGCAATAAGAATAATTTTAGATACAGCTAACACCAACGATTGTTACACAACACTCGGTATTGTGAATCAGGTTTACCTACCGGTTCCTGATAGGTTTAAAGATTACATCTCAATTCCTAAAACAAATAACTATCAATCAATTCATACAACCGTAGTCGGACCCGAAGGAAGATTAGTTGAAGTGCAGATACGAACAAAGAAAATGCATGAGATAGCTGAAAGTGGAGTTGCCGCACATTGGCGGTATAAAGAAAATAAAACTGCGTCAGATAAAGACCTTGAAAACTGGGTTAACTGGATACGGGATATTTTTGAAAATTCTAGCCGGGAAGATGCCAGGAAGGAGCTGCTGGAAAATTTTAAGCTAAATCTTTACCAGGATGAAATTTATGTATTCACCCCGAAAGGAGAGCTACGTAGACTTCCGCTAAATTCAACCCCTGTTGATTTTGCATTCGACATCCATAGCAAGGTTGGTTTCCATTGTATTGGAGCAAAAATAAATGGGCGAATTGTGCCGCTTGGAACTATTCTGCGCAGTGGGGACCAGATAGAGATAATAACTTCTAAAAACCAGCATCCAAATAAGAGCTGGATAAAATTTGTAAAGACCCCTAAAGCACGCTCAGCTGTTAGAAAATGGATGAATAAGGAAGAGGAAAAGATTGTTAATTCAGGTAAAGAGATATGGGAGAAGAAAATAAAAAAATTAAAACTCTCTTTCGATTCCAATGAAATATCCAAAATTGCCAGCAGTCTAAAATTTGATAACAATGCCAAATTTTTTACTGCTATTGCTCAGGGGGCAATATTCCTGGATGATATTCTTTTACCAAAGAGACAAGTGGTTGAGGGGGAGCAAGACGAAAAATTAGAATTTGAAAAATTTGCAAACATAGCCAGGACAGATATTGGGGGCATTCTGGTTGATGGTAAAAAATCAGGCATAATGTACTCTTACGCAAAATGCTGCAACCCAATTCCGGGTGATCCGGTTATCGGTTTTATTACAGTTGGAGAAGGGATTAAAATTCACAGGAAAACCTGTGTTAATCTTGTTAATATTTCTAAAGTTGATTCCAGTAAATTGGTTACGGTTGGATGGCCAAGCTCAGAAGATTCAGTATTTGTTGCAGGTTTAATAATTAGAGGAGACGACAACCCGGGAATCCTCAATGACCTTGCTCATGCAATTGTATCTTATAAATACACAAACATCAAATCAATTAATATTAACACCAACGAATCCACATTTGAAGGAAGTGTTACAGTTTACGTTAAAAACCTGGAGCATCTCAACGGGATTTTAGACCGATTAAAAAAATTAAATGGTATTTATACTGTAGAAAGATTTGAAAGCAGTTGATGAATTCCCCTGGCGCAGGTACAGAATTTAGATATATGGGAATCGATTATGGTTCTAAGAGAATTGGGATAGCTCTCTGTGATCCGCTTTTAACTTTTGCATATTCTTATAAAACTTTAGTAAATGATAAAAATTTTTTAAAAGAACTTAAAGTTATTATTGAAGATAAGAATGTGATAATAATTATTCTTGGTCTGCCATCCGAATCTTACCATGCTTCCAGAATACTTGCCGAAGAAGTTAGAAAGCTTAAAAAAGATATAGAGACCAAGTTCTCGTTGGAAGTAATTTTATGGGATGAAGAGTTTACATCAATCCTTGCCGAGCGGCAAGTGTTTGATTCAGTAAAAAGTAAAAAGAAAAGAAAAGATAAAGGTTTGATAGACAGAAATTCTGCTGCAATAATTTTGCAGGAATATTTAAATAGCACAAAGAATCGATAATTTCTTTAAGAAATTCGATTAACTGATTATAGTAACTCTAATAAATAAATAAAATTAAGCTCTGCTGAAGATTGACATTCATCTATCAAAAATTTATTTTTAGCATAATAATTCTCACAAATGGGAGCATTCTATGACACTTGATGCACTGGGTATGGTAGAAACCAAAGGTTTGGTTGGTGCAATTGAAGCTGCAGACGCAATGGTTAAAGCAGCTAAGGTTGAATTGTTAGGAAAAGAAACAATTGGCGGCGGCTATGTAACTGTAATGGTTCGTGGAGATGTGGGAGCAGTTAAAGCTGCCACCGATGCAGGCGCGGCAGCAGCCCAGCGAGTAGGTGAATTAGTATCAGTACATGTTATTCCTCGTCCTCACGTTGAGGTCGAATCTATACTGCCAAAACGAAAGTAACCAATGCCTGGCAAAGCATTAGGCATGGTAGAGACCAGGGGATTGGTAGCTTCAATTGAAGCTGCTGATGCAATGGTTAAAGCAGCCAAAGTAACTTTAATTGGAAAGGAGCGAGCCCAGGCGGGCTTAATTACAATTATGGTTGTTGGCGATACAGCAGCTGTTAAAGCTGCCGTTGATGCCGGAGCTGCGGCTGCGCAAAGAATTGGTGAGTTGGTTTCCACGCACGTAATTCCCAGACCGGATGACCAACTAAGCTCTATTATTCCTGGCGGCGATTCTGAAAAAGTTGGCAGCAAGGAAAAACCGAAACCTGTAAGAGAAACTTTAGCTGTAAAGAAAGAAAAACCAGTTAAAGAAAAAAAATCCACAGAGCCATCTAAAAAAATACTACCGGAAATTGAAATTGAAGAAGAGATTGAAATAAAGGAAACCGGCTCCACTATTGATCGGCTTCGGAAAGAAGCACTGGGAAAAGAAGATACAAAAGAAAAGAAAGAAGAAAAACCAAAAAGCAAAAAGACTAAGAGTGATTTAGAGTCAACTTTACCAATGGAAGAACTGGAAGTTCTTAATGTGCATCAATTGCGGCGGCTTGCACGGAGCACAGAAGGATTCCCAATACAGGGAAGAGAAATTTCGCGCGCTAACAGAGGACTACTTCTTGACTACTTTAAATCCTTTCGGTAGCATATTTTAGTTTTATTAAATTAAAATCCTTTCGTTCAGGTTAATTAAATATTTAAATATCTTATATTTAGAATGTGAGAAAGAAATTATACATTTTCATTGCCGCAGTTATTTTTGCAATTATATTCTGGGGATCAATTTCTCTTTCAGATAGTTATTATGCCACCATTGATGTTGCTTTAAAGCTTGTTGATTTTCCCAAGGGTTACACTACAGGGTCTAACTTGCCCGATAATGTTTCTATAAAGCTAAAAGGTGAAGGTTGGAAGCTCGTAACTTTAAATATTGGAGCAGAATCAGAATATCTTGTTTCTGTTGAATCGGATAGTGGATTAAAGTATGCGAATTTGTATAATAACCTTGCTGATAACAGGTGGATTCTTTCGGAAACTGAAGTAATAGATATTAAACCGGATACAATTGCATTTTTTGTAGAGAGAATAGTCTCTAAGATAGTTCCGGTTGTCGTTGATCTAAGTTTGGAGTTTAAACCCGGTTACGGGCTGGCAAGCAATATTTCAGTAGCTCCGGATTCGGTAATAGTTTCGGGTCCGTTAAGTATTATGAAAGATCTTAAAGAAATTTCTACTATTAGAAAATCCATGTTTGCACTTGATAACAAAAAAGTCGTAAATATAAATCTTCCTAAAAAAACCGGGATAACCTACAACAATAATTTAATAGAAGTAGTACTTGATGTGCAGAGAATAGTTGATAAGCAGTTTGATGACATTCCTGTTGACGTATTGGATGTTCCTCAGGATATAAGCGTAGTATTATTACCTAACACAGTTGGATGCAGTGTAAGGGGAGGTGTAAACGTACTAGGTAATTTAAATGAAGATAAATTTAAAGCATACCTTTTTTATTCGGATATTGTTAGCGATACTATGGGCAGTGTTATCCCACATATGGAACTACCTGAAAATACTTCCCTCTTGTTTATCAAACCTGAAAGAGTTAGGTATATAATTAAAACATTCTGATAGTTTTTGACTTTATTATAATTAAACTTTATCTATATTGTTAATTATAGATAGGACTTTTTTTATTCATTTTACAGATAATTTACTATGTTCATCTCATTTGAAGGAATAGATTTTTGTGGTAAATCTACACAAATAGATTTACTGAAAGATTACTTAATAGAACAAGGAAAGAAAGTAGAAATAGTAAGAGAACCTGGCGGTACCAACCTGTCCGAAAAGATTCGCGCAATTCTTCTTGATAATAAAAACGAGAAAATGTTAATGGAAACAGAATTTTTCCTTTTCTCTGCCAGCCGCGCGCAACTTGTACGGGAAAAAATTAGACCTTACCTGGAGAAAGGTTTTTATGTAATTTCAGATCGCTTTCATGATTCATCGACTGCATACCAGGGTTATGGAAGGGGAATTCCGGTTGATGTTATAACCGGCGTGCATAATTTAGCAATTGGCGATACAATTCCGGATATAACTTACTTTATTGATATTCCGGTTGGTATTGCGAATGAAAGAAAAAAGAAAAAATCTAAAGGTAAACTAGATAGAATTGAGTTAGCTGATATGGATTTTTATACACGAGTACGAAATGGTTACCTGGAAACTGCTAAGAATGAAAGCAGGTTTAAAGTTATTGATGGTACTCAATCAATACAAAATATACATAATCATATTATTTCTGAGTTCGAATTAATTGATAAGAGGTAGATTATATGAATTTTAATAAATTGCGTTTTATAATAATACCCACTTTAATGTTGTTGCTATTCTCCGGGTTTTATTCGAGGATGGGAGATATATATCTAGAAATTTCAAAAAACATTGAATTATTCAGTCGTGTATACAAAGAAATTTCTTACAATTATGTTGATGAAGTAGATCCTGAACAATTTATGCGCGCGGGAATAAGGGGAATGTTGTCTTCGCTGGATCCCTACACAATTTTTATTGATGAAAAGAGAAAAGAAGATATTGATTTGATAACTAACGGTAAATATGGTGGAATTGGAATTTCGATTGGCGTAAGGGGTAAACAAGTAACTGTTGTTGAAGTTATGGATGGCTATTCTGCACAGAGGCAGGGTATTAAAATTGGTGATATAATAATTGAAGCTGCTGGAGTAAATATAAATTCAGATAATGTAGATGAAATATCATCGCTTGTTAAAGGGGACCCAGGTACAACAGTAGAGCTTAGAATTATTAGGAATGAATTCAGCGATACACTGGATTTTAATATAGTTCGAGAAGAAGTGATAGTTAAAAATTTAACTTATGCTGGTTTTTATCCTGCTGATGGGAATACTGTTTACCTTAAATTATCAAACTTTAGCCGCGCTGCAAGTGATGAAATTAAAATTGCTTTGCGCCAGCTTAAATCGGAAAAAAATATCAAATCGATCATTTTAGATTTAAGAGGTAACCCCGGTGGTTTGCTTGATATTGCCGTAGATATTTGTGATAAGTTTCTTCAGAAGGATCAACTAATTGTTACTACACGCGGAAGGGATGTTTCAAGCGAACGTAACTATTATTCAGTCCAGGAACCAATGATCGGTGATGCGAAACTGGTAATCCTTATAAATGGCGGCAGCGCTTCCGCATCCGAAATTGTTGCAGGTGCAATCCAGGATCATGACAGGGGATTGATTTTAGGTACTAAATCGTTTGGCAAAGGTTTAGTGCAGACAATCACATCTTTAAGTTTTAATACTTCGCTTAAAATTACTACTGCAAAATATTACACACCAAGCGGAAGGTGCATACAAAAGATTGATTATTCTGAAGGGAGTGATGTAATTAAAGATGATAATATAGTCTCAGATTTTAAATATTATACGGACAGTAAAAGAGAAGTATTTTCGAAAGGTGGGATAACACCAGATAGCACGGTTGAATTTTCAGTAAATGGAAATATTACAAGAGAATTGTTAGCGCAGGGTTTCTTCTTCATGTTTGCCAGTTACTACTCATACAATAACCCGGATCAGGATTTTAACAAAATAAGTGATGATGAATTATTGACTCAGTTTAAAGATTATATAGAAAGTGAAAATTTTAAGTATCACTCAAAAGCTGAAAAAGAAATAGACATTTTAATTAAGGATATTGCGGATAAGGAGAGTTCTCTTTCCAATGAGCTTAAATCAATTAAAGATGAGCTACATAAACTGGATAAAGGCGAGTTTGTAATTTACAAGGATGAAATCAGTATGACGCTTAAGGCGGACCTAGCGTCCAGGTACCTTGGATTGGAAGGAAGAATAAAAGAGCTGCTTACAACGGATACGCAGGTGCAAACTGCTCTTAGCATTTTAGAGAATGAAGAAGTTTACAACAATCTCCTTAATACTCATTGACAGAAATTTTATTAATTGCTATTATCCTAATTCTTGGTTTTGGAACCGGGGTTCTTATAGGAATGCTGGGTATCGGGGGAGGATTGATTTTTGTGCCTGTTCTATATTTCATTTTACCACTCTTTGATATTCCGCCAACACAACTTGTTTTTGTGACTGTTGGTACTTCTCTTTTTGCAGGTGCAATGGCTTCCACGAGTTCTGGTCTGCTGCATTATTTCAAAAAAAATGTTATTCTGCGTGAAGCAAAAATTCTTGCAGCCGGAAGTGTTTTGTCTGCATTTATCCTTCCATTTTTTATTACCAAAGTTAATTCAACGCTTTTGGAGATAATAGTAGTTAGCTTTCTACTGCTTTTATCATCAAAAATGTTTTTTGAAAAAAACGGTGAACACACTAAAAAAAGAAGTGGTACTATTGATGATAAAATTCTAGTTGTGATAGGACTTTTTGCTGGTGCGTTATCTGCATTTACAGGGTTTGGCGGAGGAATACTTTACGTTCCTGTTTTATTTTATATCTTTTCTGAAGATATTAAAAAAGCAGTTGGTACATCGGCAGTGGTTACTGCATTAACCATGATAAGCTCTTCAGCATCATTCCTTTTACAGACTAACAAAATCGTTTCTACGCATCTGCAATTTGGATATGTTTTGCTGCCAGTAGGACTCACTTTAGGAGTGGGTGCAATAATCGGTACTTTCCCTGGTGTCAGATTGGCACTCCTTTCTCCCCAAAGAAATATTAAGAAAATTTTTTCTGTAATGTTGCTAATTGCCGCAGTTAGAATTATTTTTAATTTATGGTAAAAAGTAAGAATTCTCTCTTTACTAATCCTCTATACAAGAAATGTCCGTCCTGTTCCAACCAGAGTTCTCTCAGGAATTCACGTCCAAGAAATACCAAAGAAATAGTAGTTAAAAAACTTACCTGGTTTCAGCCATTCCGTTGTAAAAGCTGTGGCTGGAGGGGCTTCAGATCAACCCTGATGATTAAGAAAGGCACAATTAAAAATGCAATTATTTATTTGTTTTTAATGATAGTTGCTTCTTTTATAGTCTACCAGATTATTAAAAGGATTTCATAACCTGTCTATTCAGTAATCTTCAATAAATTGCTCACCTAAACATTGTTGAAAGCTAGAAAATAATTAACATACCAAACGAATATTTTTTTATTGAGATTTTACATCTGATTTGTTTTAAATGCATTATTTTTTAACTTTCGTACTTCAAAAAGTGATATGTCAGAGGGTAAATATTAAGCAAAATTATTGTGTGATTGCCCATTAAAAATTGCCCCCGTATCATAAAATTCTAAGCATTAACCATATTGTTATACTATAAATTTGTTACCGATTCTGTCATCTTCAAAAACTGCCATAACAGGTTACCCAATTGAATTCATTACTAATCTGAAAGTATTAGTATGAAAAAATCGTTCCTGGATTACATTTTAAGAAACAGATTGCCTGTTACGGTTTTTGTTGTACTCTGTTCGTTTGCTCTAACATATTTTGCTTCAAGAGCAGAAAGAGATGGAGTTGGATACTCACCAGATCAACCGATTGCTTACTCGCATAAACTGCATGCCGGCGATATGAAAATTGATTGCCAGTATTGCCATGTTGCTGTTGAAAAATCCCGTCATGCTATGGTACCTGCAGTGGCAACTTGTATGAACTGCCACACTGTTGCAAGAAAAGATACGCCTGAAATAATAAAGCTGACTAAATATTATAATGGAGGAATTCCGTTGCAATGGAAAAGGGTTCATAAAGTACCAGATTATGCGTACTTCAGTCATAGTGTTCATATTAATAAAGGTATTGATTGTGTTTCCTGCCACGGTGAAATTGAACAGTTGGAAAAGGTTGGGCAGATGAGTTCATTTACGATGGGTAGTTGTCTTAATTGCCACCGCGATGCACACGAGCGGCTTCCGTATCTTGAAAATGTAAAGAAAGGACCTGAAAATTGTTCTGCCTGCCACAGGTAAGCAGAAAATTTAAAGAGAAGAATTATTATGGATATTAAAAGAAAAAATTTTTTTAGCACAGTTGGAATCGGTTTATTTGGTTTCATTGCGGTTAAGTTAATTCCTTTCAGCGGGCTATTAACAAAATCATCTGCTAAAAGTAAAACTGTAAAAGTAAAGATTAATCCTGATGCTGTAAGTAGAGAAAATAACGGAAAGAAGAATGACTGATAATCTTAAAGGAGATAATATAGAAAATTCAAAAAAACCAGATCCAAATTACTGGCGGACCTTCGAAGAATTATACGGCGATAAAGATTTTATTAAACAAAACGAAAATGAGTTTAGAACGCCTGCATCTGATGATGGTGAACCTTCAAACATGTCGATTGTTTCCAGGAGAAAGTTCATTGCTTTATTGGGAGCTTCGGCTGCATTTGCTGGTGTTAGCTGCTCCGATTACAGGGATAAAGGGGAGATAATTCCTTATAACAAAAAACCTGAAGAAATTACCGTTGGGCAACCCAACTATTATGCTTCAACTTGCAACTCTTGTTCAAATGTCTGCGGAACACTTATCAAAACAAGAGAAGGACGACCAATAAAAATTGATGGTAATCCGTATCACCCTGTCTCCAAAGGAAAATTATGTGCGCAGGGTCAGGCATCAATTATGAATCTGTATGATCCCGACAGGTTGAAAAACCCGCTTAAAAATGATGGGAGTATATTTATTGATTATAACTGGAACGATGCGAATGATGAGATTATCCTGGATTTGATGAGCACTGGTGGCAAAGAAATTGCAATTGTTACAGGCAAAATTGTTTCCCCAACTACTAAAAAAGTTTTAACAGATTTTAAACAAAAGTATCCCTCAACAAAAGTATATTCTTACGAACTTTTCAACAATTCTATTAAAAATGAAGCGTGGAAAAAATGCTATGGAAGTGGTGAATTTCCTGCGATCAAATGGAATGAAGCTGATGTAGTTATATCTCTTGATGGAGATTTTCTTGGTGAGTCTGGCAATAAAGTTGAAAATGTACGCCTCTTTGCTGAAAACAGGGATGTTACAGAAAAAAGGTTTAACCGTCTTTATTCTGTCGAGGGAAACCTATCTCTTACAGGAACAAATGCTGATTGCAGATTTAAACTTAGACCTGATTTACAATATAAATTTGTAATGAGTCTGATTAATGAGCTTCAAAAGAAAGGGACTATTAATCTTCCGGTTAATACTTCCGGTTCCTCTCTCAGCGAACTTGCTAAAAAAGAAAACTTAGATCTTAAGTTACTTGGTCAAATGGTTAATGATTTAAGTAAGAATAAAGGTAGGTCAATCATCTATGCAGGCGACCATCTTACTGAAGAAGTACAAATAGCAGTCAATTTACTGAATGATGCGCTTGGTAATACAGGTTTATATCAAAGTGAATCTGCTAATGTTTCTGTGTTTCCGCTTTCAACCAACGATGACCTGAAACAATTAGCGAGTAATTTATTAGCTGGAAATGTTGGAGTAGTAATTCACTTAAACTCGAACCCTGTTTATCATCTTCCAGAAGATATTGGTTACCAGAGTGCACTTGAAAATGCAGGAACTGTTGTTACGCTTGTCGATATTGAAAATGAAACTTCCGCTGTCAGTAATTTTGTTTTACCCATTAATCAAACCCTGGAAGCTTGGGGAGATGCAAAAACCCGCTCAGGATTTTATTCGTTACAACAACCGGTTATTGCACCGCTTTATGATACCAGGGAACAGGAAGTAATTCTGCTTACATGGATAGAACAAGATAACGAAGTATATACGGAAAAATTGTATCATCAATATTTAATGAAAAACTGGGAAGAGGATATTTATCCAACATTAAATTCTGATATTGGGTTTAAAAAATTCTGGTTCCAGGCACTTCATGATGGGATTATTTATTCTGGTGAAAAGAATGATGTATCTGACACAATAAATATGAGTATTATGTCTCAATTAAACGGAGCACCTAAAGCAAGTGGTTACGCTCTTCATCTAAAAGAGAGCTACCAGGTTAGGGATGGCAGGTTTGCAAACAACGGCTGGCTTCAGGAATTACCGCATCCTGTTTCGAAAGTTACATGGGATAATTATGCAGCTATCTCCCCTGCAACTGCTAAAGAATTAGGTTTTGAAAATGGTGATATATCAGAAATTACAGTTGGAAGTCAGTCGCTGCAGATTCCTGTGTTTATTCAACCTGGTGCTGCAGAAAATACAATAACGATTGAACTTGGTTATGGCAGAACCAATGGCGGTACAGTTGGAACTAATGTTGGCTTCAATGCAAATAAATTACTTAACACCAGCGGGTTAACGCAATGGCTTTATACAGGAGCTGATATTAAGAAAGTCAGCGGTGATTATAAACTAGTTACTGCGCAGACAATTTATGCTTTTGATCAGGGGAACAAAGTAGATCTTCCGAAAAAGCGTGGTATAATTAAAGAAGGTACTGTTGATGAATATTTAAAGAATCCTCACTTTATAAGTGAAGGTGAACATCAAGAAATGGAAAGTGTTAATCCTCAAATTGAATATCCAGGATTAAAATGGGGAATGTCAATAGATCTTAATAAGTGCCTTGGCTGTAACGATTGTGTAGTTGCTTGTAATGTTGAGAACAATGTTCCTGTAGTTGGTAAAGAACAGGTTGAAAAAGGCAGGGAGATGCATTGGTTAAGGATAGATCGTTATTATTCGGGCACAGCAGAGGACCCTGTGGTAGTTAACCAGCCAATGCTTTGCCAGCATTGTGATCAGGCACCCTGCGAAAATGTGTGTCCTGTGGTTGCTACAAATCATAGCCCTGACGGACTCAACCAGATGGTTTACAACCGCTGTGTCGGTACAAGATATTGCTCAAACAACTGTCCCTATAAAGTTAGAAGATTTAATTTTTATAACTTCCGCGATCACTTCAGGGATGGCTACCAGGAAGAACCTGTTTTTGCATTATTACAAAACCCGGAAGTTACTGTACGTTCGCGCGGTGTAATGGAAAAATGTACATTCTGCATTCAAAGGATTAGTGAAGCCAGATCTGATGCAACAGCCGAAGGAAGAGAAATTAAAGGATCGGATGTTACAACTGCATGTCAGGATGCTTGCGGAACAAACGCTATTAAGTTCGGCGATATAAATGATGAGCAATCGGAGTTTTATAATTATAGGAATCACGAACTTGGGTATTACGTCCTTGAAGAATTAAATATTAAACCAAATGTTACTTACCTTGCTAAACTCAGAAATACTCCGCCGGAGGAATCCTAGTGAATATTGATTATTCAATAGAGCCCCCGGTAGTAGAAGGAAGACTTTCGCTAAAGCAAATAGAAGAGCTGGTTGCAAAACCAATGGACACCCGTCCGAATAAAAAATTCTTTATTGCTCTTAGCATCTCTTTAACCGCATTACTTATAGGAGCTGTTTGTCTAGCTTTCTCATTTTATTATGGAACAGGTCTTTGGGGAAACAATCAACCCGTTGCCTGGGGTTTCCCGATAGTTAATTTTGTGTTCTGGGTTGGAATTGGTCACGCCGGAACTCTTATCTCTGCAATTCTTTTCTTGCTAAGGCAAAAATGGCGTACGGGTATAGCACGCTTTGCAGAAGCGATGACAATTTTTGCAGTAATGTGTGCAGGTATTTTCCCGATCATTCACACAGGGCGCCCATGGCTTGCCGGTTATCTTATGCCTTATCCAAATCAGCATGGCTTGTGGGTTAACTTTACATCACCCCTTGTGTGGGATGTTTTTGCAGTATCAGTTTATTTTACTGTTTCATTCGTATTTTGGTACACCGGTTTGATTCCGGATTTTGCAACTTTGCGCGATAGGACAGCTTCAAAAATTAAGAAGGCAGTCTATTCTACTTTCAGTTTAGGATGGAGACATTCAAACAGGCACTGGCAGCATTACGAAAAAGCTTACGTAATACTTGCAGGTTTTGCAACTCCTTTGGTTTTATCAGTACATACAATTGTTAGTTTCGATTTTGCTGTTTCAATTATGCCCGGATGGCACACTACAATTTTTCCACCTTACTTTGTAGCCGGTGCAATCTTCTCTGGTTTTGCAATGGTGGTCACGGTTCTTGTTTTTGTAAGAAAAATATTCGATCTGCAGCAAATTATTACTATTGATCATCTTGAAAAAATGAACAAAGTTATCCTGGCAACCGGTATGATGGTTGGTTACGCTTACAGTATGGAATTTTTCATTGCCTGGTACAGCGGGGTTCAAATAGAGCAGTTTGTATTTATAAACAGGGCATTCGGTCCGTATGCCTGGG
>CBEPPX010000018.1:0-13826 GCA_965511205.1 uncultured Ignavibacteriales bacterium
ATTATTTAACTATAAAAAACACATTTAATTCTTAAGAATATCTTCGACCTCTTCTTTGTCTAATTCTGTAATATGTTTGATCCCGCTGATTTCTTCCGCCTCGTGAGTAAGAGATGCGATATCATCCCTTGAAACATGCTCAAGAGTAAATTTACGGCTGCCGCACATAAGCTGCCGCAGTCCTTGTGCTAGTCGCTCATAGTATGTATAGAGTCCGAGAGCACCTGTAGGAATCTTTTCAAATTCTTCATCACCCAACTCAACGCGAAGATCGGCTGCTGTTACAAAGATTTCATCTTTCGTATTTCCAAACCGTTCTACATATACAGGCACCTGATTTTCATCAATCGTTTTGCCAATGGTTTTTCCTACCATCGCTGCAGCAATGGGGCTACGAGCCATACCAATCATTTTCACAAATGGTGCGCCTATAGCAAGACCTTTAAATATTTGGTCTTCAAAGGTAAAACCTCCGGCTAATGCCAGAGCAGGTATATGCTCACCTTGATCAGAAAGACGCTTAGCGTAATTGTAAAGAAGAGAATGCAGTTCAACCGGCGGCATACCCCATTCATTCATCATGCGCCAGGGACTCATTCCGGTACCGCCTCCCGCTCCGTCAACGGTTAATAAATCAAGTTTATACTTTGATGAGAACTTAATTGCCCGCGCCAAATCGGCTGGTCTATAAGCACCTGTTTTTAAAAATACATATTTTGCACCAGCCTTGCGCAACTCCTCTACTCGTTGTGCAAAAGACTCTTCGGTAACCATGCCAATACGAGAATGACGTTCGAATTCTTTAAAAGCACCACGTTCAAAAGCCTTAATAACATTTGAATCATTAGGATTTGGTAAAACAATATAACCACGCTGATAGAGCATTTGGGCTTTTTTTAGGTCTCTAATTTTAACCTCGCCACCGATATTTTTTGCTCCTTGACCCCACTTGAGTTCAACACATTCAACTCCTAACTTATCAATTGCATACTCCTGAACACCCAGACGAGTATCTTCAACATTAGCTTGCACAATAATAGCTCCGTAACCGTCACGCTGGTAATCTTTGTAAAGCTTCACCCTCCGTTTGAGATCAACTGTATCTAGTATTTTACCATCTTTAATTACGGATTCCTGATCCATTCCGACTACATTTTCCCCAATTGTTAAACCGGTTCCAGCCAGAGCAGAGCCAATAGCCAACCCTTCCCAATTGTTTTTGGCTATATTAGTTGAACCAATACCTGGTATAATCCACGGATAGCGGAACTTCAATCCTTTATCATGCCCGAAGGCAACTTCAATGTTTACAGCCGGGAAAATGGCTTTATCACTGTCGGCTTCAATACCATGCGCACCCACAGCGGTACCCATAATGTTGAAATGTGAGTAATCAACAGGATAGGTTTTTTCAGAGGCGGTTGTGATAACACCAAAAGGTTGTGGGTAAATAACCTCGTGACCTCTATAGGCAGATTTTCCTATCTCGCACATACCGATACAACCATCAACACAGGTTACACACATTCCCGATGCTGGCGTTACCGAGTCTTCTGTCCTGTTCTTTGTTAATGTTGCGGCTGAAGAGTTAACTCTCGATAGTGTCATTGTCATTCTATTTTCCTCCGTTATTTTTTTTAATCTTTCTTTATCTCACATGCAACACAGGGTTCCATGTAGCACATCATGTCATTAAATTGTTCTTTTTCCACGCAGGGCGGACTGAGATTTGCACAACCTCCACAAATTGCTTTATCTGGTTCTGTATAAGTACATCTAAGCTGACAAGCTGGACAGACATACATACAACCACCGCAAAGACGGCATTCTTCCGATTTAATATCGAATGGTGTTCCGAGACTTCGCTTTTCACCTCGCCCACGGAACCCAATAGCCTTTGCCATCATTTGTTCTTCACACATCCGTACACATAGTCCACATAAAATACAATCTTCATGCTCCTGTCTGAAGCGTTGCTGGCGGATTTGATGTGCCGCTGCAAGATCCTGAATAACCTTTGATTGAGGGCAAGATGCTAGCAATAGTTCAAGTATCATCTTTCTTGCTCTAAGCACTCTTGTAGTTGCAGTTCTTACGTACAAACCTTCTTCCACCCGGTATGTGCAGGAAGTAACCAACTTGCTGTTAGGTTCTTTGCCAACCTCAACCACACAAAGACGGCAAGCGCCATAAGGGGAAAGCCCCTCCATATGGCATAGTGTAGGAATAGGAAAACCATAAAACTTAGCGGCTTCCAACAACGTGGTACCATTTTCAACAGATACATCAAGCCCGTTTAAGGTAAATGAAATCATCTTAATTTCCTCCTGCTATAACCAGTGGTTCATCTATTTCTTGTGGTTGCGAGAACTCAAGATCACATCGTAAACATCTTTTTGCTTCGCACATGGCTTCTTCAATTGAAAGCGATACTTCTACCTCAGCAAAATTCCTTTTTCTCCAATCGACAGAAGCCCTTGGTGTTTCAACACGCCTGACTTCTGATGTCTCTTCATCTTCAACCTCTAACGGTTCTATATAGACATGAGGCAAGTCAAGTTCTGCTGGCTGATCTAATTGCTCACCTCTTAAATAATGGTCGATCATCGCAGCGGTTTTCTTGCCTGCAGCTATGGCTTCGATAACAGTGTTGGGACCGGTTACTACATCTCCTGCAGCAAACACTCCCGGTCGGCTAGTTTGTAATGTTTTACCATCAACTTTTACTGTATTCCAATCGGTCACTTCAATTTTACTGGAACGAGCCGGACCGATACTGTCGATTCCGGAGTCCTCACTAATTGCTACGATTAGAGTATCAAGCTCTATTATTTTTTCAGTACCTTTAATAGGAACCGGTCGGCGTCTGCCACTAGAATCTGTATCTCCCAATTCGTTTCTAATAATTTCAAGTCCAGAAAAACAACCGCTAGTAGTAATTATTTTCTTAGGTGATACCAATGTTTGGATTTTTATACCTTCCTGGTCGGCGGCTTCAATTTCCTCCGAAAAGGCAGGCATTTCTTCCCGTGTTCTACGATAAAGGATAGTGACGCTTTCTACTTCCTTTTGGCGGAGAGCTGTACGTGCTGCATCAATAGCGGAATTACCTCCTCCTATCACACCGACTCGTCCCTTTGCAAGTTCTTTATTTTTTAGATTAAATGCCTTAAGAAACTCTATCGACGGAAATATACCTTTGACATTTTCATTTTCTAATCCGAGTGGTCGGCTTTTATGTGCACCCATAGCTAGTAAAACAGATTTATATCCTTCGTTAAACAACTGGTCTATTGTAAACTCACTTCCGAGAGCAGTATTGCATTTCAAGGTAATATTATCATCCAGAAGTGACGCTATTTCATTTTTGATTGTCTCTTTCGGTAGCCGGTAGGATGGAATGGCACAGAACAGCATACCGCCAGGTTCTTCTTCAGCTTCAAAAACAGTAACCTTATATCCTTTTAGTGAAAGATAATGAGCTGCTGTAAGTCCAGCCGGTCCTGAGCCAATGACTGCTACCGAAGGTGAATCTTTGGTGGTACTGGCTTCTCTTACTGGATTGTAAGTTAATGGATCAATGCGATCTGTTATAAAACGTTTAAGAGCCCTTATAGCTACCGGATCACTTCCGCTTGTTCCCAGCCGGCAGCGTTCTTCGCATTGATGGTCACAGACTCTGGCACATACCGAAGGGAATGGATTAGCTTGGCGTATAGTAGCGTAAGCCTCTTCGAATTCACCGCGCGCAATATGAGCAACATAACGCCAAGCTTCTGTTCCTACTGGGCATGCCGAATGACATGGAGCACCCACAAGTTCAGTGCATACAAAAGCATCACATTTTTTGTCAATGATATGCCGTTCATATTCCTCCCGGAAATAACGCAAAGTGCTAAGCACCGGGTTGGAAGCAGATTGCCCGAGTCCACACATCGTAGTATCCTTTACAACCAGAGCTAGTTCCTCAAGAAGATCGAGATCCTTAAGTGTTCCTTTTCCTGTAGAAATATCCTCGAGAATTTCATACATCCTTTGAGTACCTTTGCGACACGTGAAACATTTCCCGCAAGATTCATCTTTTAGAAATTTCATAAAGTACTTAGCCACATCAACCATGCAAGTATTATCGTCCATTACAATCATTCCACCTGAACCCATGATCGATCCTGCTTGGGCAAGGCTATCGTAATCAATTGGAAGATCAAACATCTTAGCTGGAATACAACCCCCGGAAGGACCACCGGTCTGAACAGCTTTGATTTTGGCCTTACCTACAGAACCACCACCAATATCATAAACAACTTCGCTCATTTTGATGCCCAGCGGCACCTCTACAAGCCCGGTATTTTTAATTTTACCTACAAGCGAAAATATTTTTGTACCAGTATTACCGGGTACTCCTATTTTAGCGTACTCTTTTCCTCCATTCTTAATAATAACCGGAATATTAGCAAGCGTTTCCACATTGTTAATACAGGTAGGCTTTCCACTAATCCCTTTTTCAATGGGATATGGCGGACGCTGTTGTGGTTCACCCATAAAGCCCTCAATAGACTTAATTAAGGCTGTTTCCTCACCACAAACAAATGCTCCAGCTCCGCGGATGATTTCTATATTAAAGTTAATGTCTGTGCCTAAGATATTTTTTCCTAAAATGCCCATATCTTCTGCTTGTCTAAGGGCAATGAGCGTGTGTTTGATTGCTAATGGGTATTCGCTGCGCACATAGATAAATCCCTTAGTAGCACCAATGGCAATACCTGCAATGATTATCCCTTCAATGATAGCATGAGGATTTCCCTCAAGGAGACTTCGATCCATATAAGCACCCGGATCTCCCTCATCGCAATTACAAACAATGTATTTTTGTCCACCTCCATTTTGCGAAACTCTTGCTAATTGCCACTTTTTACCGGTAGGGAAACCGGCGCCACCACGCCCTCTAATACCAGATAGCAGAACTTCGTTTATAATCCATTCCGGATCAATCTTTGTTAAGACCTTTTCGAGACTGGCATAGCCATCCAGTTCAATATAGTTCAAGATTCTTATTGGGTCTAATTTCTGATTATTACCCAGAATTGTACGAGTTTGCTTATTAAAAAAGGGAATGTCTTTTTGACAATGGTAATATTTTTGAATTTTTGGATCCTGGTAAATCAAACTTTCATCTACAAATCCGCCAACAGCAGCTTCAACTACTCTTGGAACATCCTTCATACTAAGTTTAGGATAAAGCTGGTGACCTGGTTCAACCAAGATAAACGGGTCCATTTCGCAAAAACCCTGGCATCCAGTAACTCTAATTTTAACTTTTTCTCCCATGCTGCGTTCAATAATATAACGTTTAATAACTCTGAGTATATCATTAGAACCACTGGCTTGCCCACCAGTACCAGTACATACAACTAGGGTTGGTTCGTCAGGCTGCATCTCTTTTTCACTTAGAACGCGTTGACGAAAATTACTGAACTCTTTAACAGATGAATGTTTCCTCATCAAATAATCTCCTATTAAAAACAATTCTGAAAAATCATCATTCTACTGTAGACCCTCCCACATCCAAGATGTGTTCTTTGCAACCACGTCGTGCACATATTTGTACTACACCACCACCACGGACAATCATAGGCACCATTGGTGCACCGCACACTCCACACTTAGCACCGCCAATGAGTTCGGCATGGCAATGAGGGCAGAAAATATTTAAGATAGTACCGGGTGGTATTTCATATAGTGAGACAACTCTAGGGCTTCCGTAAAGGGAGGATAATGCAAGCCAGCCATGTTTGTTATCAAATGATACTGTAACTCGAATAGCAGGGTATCCATCAATTATAGTTTCCGAATGCATTAAACTGTGATTACAACGGGAACAACTAACCTCAACCGGGAAGATGCGCTCGTCAGTCTCAACCTTTACAACATCAAGACCTGTGCGAGTTTTCCTAAGTATATCTGAGACTAAAGAAGCCTTCACCTGTGGGAAATAATGACCGTCCACTACTACAACAGGTCCAAGTGCACAAGCACCTAAACAATTTACTGTTTCCATAGTGAACTCTCTATTTTCAGTTGTTTCACCTGCTTTTATTCCCAATGCCTTTTCAAGTTCTCGAGCAACTGCAGGACCACCGCGTACATGGCAAGCAGTTCCTAAACATACGGAGATAAGATGTTTACCCCTTGGTTTTAAGCTGAAGGACTTATAAAATGTGGCAATTCCATATATATCTACAAGTGAGCGTCCGGTTTTTTCTGCTACTTCTTTTAGCTCTTTCTCGGGTAAGTAACTGTATTTGGATTGAATTTCTTCAAGAATTGCAATCAGTCCTGTTGTCCTATAAATATTATCCTCAAGAATTTGATTCACATTTTCAGGTTCCATATTATATTTCCCTTAAAACAGTTTTCCCAAAATGGTTTCCTATAATTATCTATTCATATTCCTCGCAACACAAGACACCACCATCTGGTTTAGAATAGGTGCAGACTTCACGGTGTATACAACTTGAACATAGTCCCCCAAGTTTATTTGGATGTTCATCACAATTATCATTCACTTCTTCCATGCTAACATTTTGCATATTGGCATTATCTTTTTGTTTTGCTTCCGTTAAGTCAGAATCGTCAAACTCTTCACACTGCCATACTGGTTGATCATGTCTCCTGCGATGAAAGCAAGTGGCAACATTGTTACATATTGCACAAAGACCTATCTCTTCGCTGTAAATCATCCTATCCTCTATTACAAAGCTCTGAATAAAAGATGTTAATGAATTATATATACTTATCATCATACACTTTTTGATACTGCAAAGGCAAAGGATATGCCAATAATTGGATTATGATCGGAGAATTGATGTTTTTCTAAAAATTTAAAAGGTAAGTCTAATAAATTTAAATAGTTAAGCAATGATGATTTAATAATGGAAACAGTGGCAGTCTAAAAGAAAAGAAATTGTAAGCGGGGAAAAATGAACCAGTGGGGAATATCTCCCCCTTATTCATTAGCTAAGCTGTTAGTACCAGTTTCTTTAATTTCTCACGTAAAGTCTTCCGGTCTATTCCCAATATCCTCGCGGCTTTTGCTTTATTACCTTCAACACTTGATAATACATTGCTAATGTATTCTGCCTCTACTTCAGCCAGATTACGAGTAAAACCTGTTTCTCTCAATGCAGAAAACCTCATTAAGGAGGGCAAATCAGGAGCATCAATAATGTTATCATCCTCCATGACTAAAAGACGTTGTATTACATTCTCAAGTTCTCTAACGTTTCCTGGCCAATTATAATTTTCAAATACATCTAAGGCCTTGTTAGAAAACTGCGGTGATGCTTTACCAAACTCTTCGGCATACTTATTAGCAAAATAATTTACTAATAACAAAATATCTTCTCTCCTTTCCCTTAATGGGGGAACCTTAATGTTAATAACATTCAAACGAAAGAACAGGTCTTCCCTGAAAGCACCTTTATTAACTTGACTTGATAAATCCTTATTAGTTGCGGCCAGAATTCTAGCATCAACTTTTTGTGCCCGATTGGCTCCAACCATACATACTTCCTTATCTTGAAGTACTCGTAAAAGCTTTACCTGCATAGACAAGCTTGTTTCACTTACTTCATCAAGAAAGATAGTACCACCATCAGCAGTTTGAAAAAAGCCTGCCCGTGTTACACTTGCCCCGGTAAATGCTCCCTTAACGTGACCAAAAAGTTCGCTTTCGAGAAGACCCTCTGGAATACCACCACAGTTTACAGGTATAAATGGAGCTGAAGATCGTGGACTATTATAGTGTATCGCCCTTGCTACAAGTTCCTTCCCAGTGCCGCTTTCTCCAGTGATAAGTACATTGGCAGATGCAGATGCAACTTTCGAAATGGCTCGATAGACTTCCTGCATATTTTTTGATTCACCAAGAAGACCATATTTAGCTTCTGGCTTTTTAGTTGTTTTACTATTGCTGGATCTATTCATCCGAAGTTTATCTAGTGACCTTTTAACGGCAGACGTGAGTTCTTCATCTGTAAACGGTTTGGCAAGAAATTCTTCAGCCCCAGTTTTAACTGCCTTTACTGCGCCTTCGATAGTGGCGTAGCCGGTGATCATCATTACTTCCGTATTCTTAAAATTCTCGCGTACATGTCTAATTAAATCAAGCCCGCTAACCTTTGGCATTTTTAGGTCGGTTATCACTAAATCAATCAGAGTCGATTCTAAAATTCTAATTGCTTCTTCGACTCCCGGGGCAGTATACACTACATAACCCTGTAAGGTTAGATTTCTTTGGATAACTTCGAGAGTTTGGGGAGAATCATCCACAACCAAAATATTTTCCTTCATATCCGTTTTATTATTCAAAAAGTTTTCCTTAAAATATTAAGTTTCGGTAATGGGTAGTTTAATCTCGAATCGGGAACCTTTGTCTACCGAACTTTCAGCTTTAATCATACCTTTATGCGAAGTGATTATTCCATGAACTACAGATAATCCTAATCCAGTTCCTTCGTTTACATCTTTGGTTGTAAAAAAAGGAATGAATATTTTCTTTAATACATCTTCGGTCATACCATTGCCCGTATCTTTTACTATCAGATAGACATTATCATTAGCGGTTTTGGTTTCTATGATAAGCTTTCCTCCGTGCGTCATTGCTTGAATGGCATTTACAACAAGATTGACTAATACCTGATTAAGTTGTGCTTGATCACCATAGATTTCTGGTAAATGGTTCGAGAGCAAACGAACCAATTCGATTCCTTCTTTCGCGCATCGGGCCTCAAAGAAATGTAAGCCGTCTCTTATTAACTGATTTAGGTTAACCAATTCTTTTTTAGATGGCGCTTGCCGGGCAAATATCAAAAGTTTTTTTATCACCTCACGTGCATTTAGAGAGGCATCCACAATTCCATCAACATCTTTGTTTACATTGTCAGGAAGTTCTTGATCCTTCTTTATAAGCTGTGCAAAACCAAGAATATTACCTAACGGTTCATTAAGTTCATGAGCCACCCCTGCTGCAAGTTGTCCTATTGTAGCTAATCGATCTGCATGCCTGATCTGATCCTGCAGCTTCAACCGGTTCTTCTCAGCTTCCTTCTGTTCAACAATCAAAGCTATTTGCCTCGCAATGATATCAATCAAATTTCTTTCTTCTCGCAGGAAAGGACCTTCATCAAGGTTTGGTTTATCCTCTGTATAGATCACCTCAACAGAACCTCGTCTTTCATCATTTAGAATAATATCCGCAGTCTGCTTTTGTTTAGTTTGACGAAAACCTG
Organism: uncultured Ignavibacteriales bacterium; assembly: GCA_965511205.1. GTDB lineage: Bacteria > Bacteroidota > Ignavibacteria > Ignavibacteriales > Ignavibacteriaceae > JAZGGS01. The sequence goes on from CBEPPX010000018.1 coordinate 9,291, forward strand.
GTGCTGAGAAAATATTTCCATTTATAGATATTCTACCCATAGCAATTTTTGGATATTGCCAAGCAGGAGGAATAATTTCTATAATACCCCTCAAAATATCATTTAGAGATAAATCTTTTTGTTCAGACACCTTCGCAATACTGTATAGGCAGGTTAATTCTTTAACTCGTTCGCGTAGTGCTGCTTGAGCACGTTGATTTATAAGGGCGATACCAAGGTTATGCGATAAACCCTCATACTGCTGGATATCATCTTCACTAAAATACTCAGGTTGTTTACTCACCAATAACAGACATCCAATAATATTATCTACAAAATAAATAGGAACTATAGCTAAGGATTTATAATCTTTTTCTAAATTCTGGCTACCAGTTCTATTTTCTTTTTCTAATTCAGATTTCAAATCAATATCTTTTTCTACATCGCCTGTCCAAAAACTACCGTTAATATTAAAATTTGGTAGACTATGGTCGAATTGCTGCTCAATAATATCAATTTGTAATTTTTCGATAGGTGTCGGTTTCTGAAATTTTTGCACCGCTTCAATTCCATTGTTATTAAAATTTAGCGCGCTATATTGGAATGATTTTTCAACCCGTTGGTTAATTTTACAACTGATATACTTGTCATGTTTCTTCATCATTATTTCAACAAACTCACATCCAGAAAATGACAAGAACCTCTTCAGTACCTCGTGAAGAAAGTCGACTCTTGATACGTCTCTACTCACGTGACCTAAAATCTCTTGTGAAAAAGCCTTAAAATCTTCAGTTGTTTTTTTTACTGACAACTGCAATTACTCCTTATATGTGTATTCTTACAAAATGCATCTATGCCAAGTAAATACTTTAATACAATCCAAAATTAAAATAAAAATATAGGAAAGACTATTTCATTTTTTATATGGAAATACTCAAGCTAAAAATAACCATCAGCTTAATATATTAAGTGGTAAAACAAGAGGGGGAAATTTTTTTATCGATCAATTCCTTTTGTTCTGGAGTTGTACAAACTATAGTAACAGTGGTGATCCATGTGTATTTATTTTGTTCGTTATAATCCTTTGCTACACGATTAAAACTTTCTACCCATTCTTTTAGATTCAGGCCTCCAACGCTGGTACCAACAAGGGGCATAGTTATGTCTGAATCACCTCCTCGCAAACCAATGGTATCAACATCTGTAAAAAACCCACATAACATTTTTTCAAAGCTTGGTTGATGTCCAGTCCCGGGATATCCTATATAAACAAGAGAAAATGGAGACCCTTCCTTCAGGCGATATGTCCAACCGGTTCCAAGTTTTTGTATTTCTTTAGTTCTCCTGTCATAATCTGCAAGCGATTCAGAATCAAAATAAGGTAGAACTTGTGAGACTAATGAGGTGGGTTTCTCACAATGCCCTCTAAAGTTTGATCCAATTAAAAGAAAGCGTGATGGAAAATCGAACATATTTGCAATAACTATTTTTATCATTTTAACATCAAATAATAGTTATTAAAATGAAAAAAATATTTTATAGAAGCAATGAACGGTTAACGATTGGCAAGTAATAAAAAACCCCCGCCTATGTTATTAAGCAGGGATTAGTGAAAAGAACTTAGATGCTGGAATTTATTTTAATAAAATCATCTTCTTAGCTTCAAAAAATTTATCTTTTACATTAAGCAGATATATGTACATTCCGCTAGCCAGATTTCTTCCATCAAACACAATTTCGTGTTTTCCTGCATGCAGTTCTGTGTTTATTAGTTTAGCAACCCGCTGTCCAAGGATATCATATACTTCCAGTTTAACAATTGCCCGTTCCGGCAGCGTAAAACGGATCATTGTTGTTGGGTTAAACGGGTTTGGGTAATTCTGCGAAAGTGAAAATTTTGTTGGGAAAATTTCGGTTACATCCTCAACCGATACAACGGTAGTATCACCGTAAACTATTCCATCAATTATGCAACCTTTTAATACCGTCCAGGTATCTCCAAAGTAATCAAAATAAAAATGAATGCTATCTAAACCAATATCCTGAGTTAGTGAATAAACAGGTGGGTGAATTGAATAGTATTGTTGAAATACCTTTTTTGATTTATTTAATTCCCATTTCTCAAATGTCTCTTCAGCAAGGATTGTTGTAATTGCCATCCCACCAGAATACCCCATTCTTGAACTGTAAACGGTATCGCCAACTTCAGCGAGTAAGTCATCCACTAAATATTCATTTTCAGTAAGAGTTGAATCTTCATAATACCTGTAAACCTTACCTTCAGATGAATCTACTCTTTCAAGAACATAACTCTCCCACAACGTTTCATCAATTATTTGGAAGTAATGCTTGCCATTTGGCGGAATTGTATCACCTATTACCTCTTTAACTACAATTCTATGTGAACCACTTGGATAGGGATCGTGAATTAGAGTATTCTCATCGTAAATCCATTTATTACCAATAGCTAAAGGATAATAACTTAACACCTCATCAGGAATTGGCAAGCTCTTAATTAATTGTATTGTATCAGGAGTGATTTCATAAATTTTATATTTTGTTGCGGCGTAAAGTTTATTGGAGTTAGGTTTTTTATAGATGCCTACGATGTTTTTATCTAAACTTTTATACAGGTTAAAATTATTACCGTAATTTGTTGAAAGGAAAATGTTTTTCCTGTCTGCAATGTAAATTGAACCTGAAACGGAAATATCATTGCTGAAATAAAATGGATCCGTTGTAGATTTTGTAAAGACTGTTTGCCAGGAAAACTGTTCTCCAAGATTATCCGAGACAAGTAATTTATTATAAGCTTTTCTATAAATGTGTAAGCTATCTGAATCGTAATAGAAACGGGTATCCACTAAAAATTCAGGATCAACAAGATTAAAAGTAACACCTGAATCAGTGGTTCTGAATAATTTTCTTTCTTCGTCTTCAGTAAAGTATATATTTTCGGAGTAAGGATTAAGAGAAAGAAATTGATATATAACTGACACTGAATCCCAGCTTCTACCACCATCAACGCTTTTCAAAACTCCAAATCCACCATCAGTATTTATACCAAGATACAGTAAGCTATCATCGGTTGGTGATATATCAACATAATTTGCTGAGCCCCAAAAATAGCCGAATCTATTGATAAATCCATCAAATCTACTAACGTAAGCGCTCCCTTCTAAAAATGGACCCGAAGTAGTTCCCCCACAATAAATAAATTCAGCAGGATTGTTGTTCCAATAATCAACATCTCTTACCCACTTATGAAAATTATATCCTGGGCTCTCAATTCCAGAAGCAGTTATAAATAAAGTATCAACTCCTACAAATTTGTCCCAATGGTAAATATGGTTACTCCATTGATAGATTGGATCATATTCATAATGAGTATAAATTCTATAAAACAAATGAGTGTTGCCAGATTGATCCTCTATTCCCTTTAGCTCAGAGAATTGTGGTGAGATAATAGTTTGAGCGTAGCACTCTGTAAAGCAAAATATAATTACAAATGATATTATTTTTTTCATTGTTTGCACCGTTCTATTTTATCAACACCATCTTCTTAGTCTCAACAAAAGAACCTGCTTGTAGCCTGTAGAAATATATTCCACTTGGCAGTTGTTCTGCATACCAATTTATCTCATAAGTGCCTGTGTTCTTTTCTTCATTCACTAAAGTTTCTATTTCATTGCCAAGCAAATCAAATACTTTTATCACAACATTTGATAATTGTAGAACTGAATATCTTATCTTTGTTGAAGGGTTGAAAGGATCGGGGAAATTATTACTTAATTTATATTGAGTTGGCATTTCATCAATCTCTTGTTCTTCAATAAATGAGACTCCACCATTGGTCGTTCTAAGGATTGTTCCGCTTCCACCCACAGCTGTACCGTTATCTGAATCGGTAAAGCTGACACCATATAACCAGTTTGTTGTTCCGCTTGTTTGTTGGGTCCAGGTTGCTCCGCCGTCAATAGTTCTTAGGATTGTTCCGCTTCCACCCACAGCTGTACCGTTATCTGAATCGGTAAAGCTGACACCATATAACGAGTTTGTTGTTCCGCTTGTTTGAGATGTCCAGGTTGTTCCGCCATTCGTTGTTCTGAGAATTATTCCTCCAGTAGAATAACTACCGCTCACAGCCGTACCGTTATCTGAATCTGTAAAGCTGACACGCCAGAGCCATTCTGTTGTTCCGCTTGTTTGTGATGTCCAGGTTCCGCCGTTTGTTGTTCTGAGAATTGTGCCATCCTCACCCACAACTGTACCTGTTAAGGCATCGGTAAAGCAGACACCACCCAAATTTTTTATTGTTCCGCTATATTGTGAACTCCAGGTTGTTCCGCCGTTTGTTGTTCTGAGAATTGTACCTTCCCGCCCAACAGCCGTACCGTTATCTGAATCTGTAAAGCTAACACCACCTAAAAATATTGTTGTTCCGCTTGTTTGTGATGTCCAGGTTGTTCCGCCGTCAATAGTTCTCAGGATTGTTCCATCATCACCCACAGCTGTACCGTTATCTGAATCGGTAAAGCTGACACCATATAACCAGTT
>CBEPPX010000019.1:0-13626 GCA_965511205.1 uncultured Ignavibacteriales bacterium
ATAGTATGTTATCTAGTTTCAACACATTATTCATGTTTTTATTTGATATCACCCTGCATAGATTTAATCATGCAGGGCAGATCTTTAATCTAGGTTTTGTAAGTATAAAAAGTTTTATAATGAAATATCTAATTTCATTAAGAGAGTTTAACCTATATGGTAAAAGAAATTATTATCAATTCCACGTCTACCCAAACGCGCGTAGCCATTACAGAAGATGGAAGTTTAGTCGACTTCTTTGTCGACCATCCTGAAAATCGCAGAACGGTAGGAGATATTTATCTTGGAAGGGTGGCTCGCGTCCTTCCCGGCATTAGGGCTGCCTTTATAGATATTGGAATGAAACACGATGCATTTCTTCATTTTTCAGATATTGGCGATAGAACACAGCAACTGCAGGCAATGATTGGGGAAGAAGCTGCAGATATTGAAGAAGTTGAAGAAACTTCTCCGGATAGCGGTGCTACAACCAACTCCGGAAGAAACGGTTCTAACAGACCTATACCAAAACTACGCAAAGGACAGGATATACTTGTCCAGATTACAAAGGAACCTGTTGCTAATAAAGGAGTTCGTGTAACTTCATCAATTTCGTTACCGGGCAGGTTTTGTGTCCTTCTACCTTTCGATAATAAAATTGGTGTTTCAAAAAAAATTACGGATTATCGTGAGAAAAAAAGATTAAGGTATATTGCCCGCGGAATCATACCCGAAAATTATGGGCTTATAATAAGAACTGTTGCTCAAAAACAATCTGAAGAATCACTAAAAGATGATTTAAAGTCACTGATGAAGACTTGGTCCGAAATTGAGTCATCAGTAAAAACAGAAAAGCCCCCCTCATTAATTTACCAGGATCTTAACACAACCGTTAGCGTTATCAGGGATCTTTTCAATTCTGATGTTTCCAAAGTATTTATTGACTCTAAAAAACTATACAAACAGATAAACAGTTATTTGCGGGTCGTTCAACCGGCAATTGCTGAAAAAGTGGAACCGTATAAAACTTCCGATGGGATCTTTGATGATTTTAAAATTGAAGAGCAGATTAAAACACTTATGGGCAGACGAGTTCACCTGCCAAGTGGCGGCTACCTGATAATTGAGCATACGGAGGCGATGGTTGTAATTGATGTTAACAGCGGAAGATATGCCAGGAGTAAAGAGCAGGAGCTGAATTCTCTTAAAACAGATTTAGAAGCTGCTCGTGAAGTTTGCCGCCAGTTAAGATTAAGAGATATTGGAGGAATAATTGTTATCGATTTTATAGATCTTGAAGAAGATAAAAACCGTAAAAAAGTTTATGATGAATTAAAAAAAGAATTCAGGAGAGATAGAGCCAAAGTTGCTATTTTACCAATGACTGATTTTGGTCTTATCCAAATTACCAGGCAGCGTATAAGACAGAACATTGATCAGGCAATAAAGGAGGTTTGCCCTTCTTGTCTTGGAACAGGTCAGCTAACTAAGGGATCGCACCTTGTCTACGATCTTGAATCCTGGCTAAAAAAGTTTAAAAGAAATTCCAAAGAGAGAAGTTTAATTATTAAGTGCCATCCGTCCACGGCGGCAAATCTGCGTGAAGGAAAAATTAAATCTTTAACCAAGTTTCAAATAAAATATTTTACGCGTTTAAAAATTGAAGAAACAGTATCTGTTAAACCGGGCAAGTTTAAATTTATCTCTTCAAAAACAGGTAAAGATTTAACACAATTGTTTGATTAAAAAATTTAATTTTTAATAATATTATTCGGAGACTAACCATGAAATTTTTTATTGATACTGCAAACATTGATGAAATAAAGGAAGCGGCTTCACTTGGAGTTTTGGATGGTGTTACAACGAACCCATCTTTAGTAGCCAAAGAAGGCAAAAATTTTAGAGAATTATTAGATGAAATAATTAAAATAGTAGACGGACCGATAAGTGCAGAAGTTATTGCAACTGATTACGACGGAATGCTTAAGGAAGCGCGCGAACTTGCTGCTATTCATAAAAATATTGTAGTAAAAATTCCTCTTATTAAAGAGGGTTTAAAAGCAGTTAAAACACTTTCAGATGAAGGCATAAACACAAACGTTACGCTATGTTTCTCCGCCTCGCAGGCACTGCTTGCTGCAAAAGCAGGTGCAACCTATATTAGCCCTTTCGTAGGCAGGTTAGATGATATAAGCACCAGCGGGATGGATTTGATTTCACAGATTGTTCAGATTTACAGCAATTATAATTATCAAACAGAAGTGCTGGTTGCAAGTATAAGGCACCCGCTTCATCTTGTCGAAGCAGCGTTAATGGGTGCTGATGTTTGCACCATTCCGTTTGCTGTTATAAATAAACTATTCAATCATCCCCTAACTGATATTGGGATTGATAAGTTTTTAAGTGACTGGAAAAAATTAGATAAGAAATAATTAATTCTTTTATATGAAAAAAACAAAATTTTACGAGCTTCATAAAAAAGCCGGTGCAAAAATTGTAGAGTTTGCCGGTTATGAAATGCCCGTTCAATATTCTTCCATCATAGCCGAACATAAAGCAGTCCGCGATTCGGTTGGAGTGTTTGATGTTTCCCACATGGGCGAAATATTTATAGAAGGCAGTAATGCATTAGATTTTGTTCAGCACATTACGGTTAACGATGCTTCGCAGCTCACTCCTGGCAAGGTTCAGTATTCTGCAATGTGTTACCCCAACGGTGGAATTGTTGATGACCTTCTTGTATATAATCTTGCAGAAAACAAATACATGCTTGTTGTTAATGCAGCTAATATCGAAAAAGATTATAACTGGATGATTGAGAACAATAAATTTGGTGTTGATAGTAAAAACTTAAGTGATGATTATTCCCTGCTTGCGGTGCAAGGTCATAATTCGGAATTAGTTGTGCAAAAACTAATGGATAATAAGATTGATCTGGATTATTATCATTTTAAAATTGATAAGGTTGCCGGCATAGAGATGATAGTATCGCGAACCGGCTACACCGGCGAACTTGGCTATGAGCTTTATTTTACAGGCGATGAAGAAACTGCGGCTCATGTTTGGAATGAACTGTTCAAAGCCGGAAAAGAATATGATATTCAACCAGCCGGACTTGCGGCAAGAGATTCTTTAAGACTCGAAATGGGTTTTTGTTTATACGGTAATGATATTGATGAAACTACAAACACAATTGAAGCAGGGCTTGGTTGGATTACCAAGTTAAACAAAGAAGATTTTATAGGACGGGAATCACTAAAAAAAGTTAAAGAGAACGGAATTACCAGAAAACTTGTTGCGATGATTTCTGATGATAAATTCTTCCCAAGAAAAGGATATGATATAGTTGATGGCGATAAAAAGGTTGGAACAATTACCAGCGGCACTGTTAGCCCGGTTCTTGAAAAACCTATAGCCCTGGGTTATGTAGATTCAGATTACAAAAAAGTTGGAACCGAAATAAATTTTTCAATCAGGGGAAAAGAATTTGCGGCTAAAGTTGTTAAGCTGCCTTTTGTTAAAAACTAAACGGTGATACAACACTATGAAAATAAACATAATGTTTTCGCCGGTTAATAAAGATGAACTTTACTTTTCTGGGAAAACCACTGTTGTCATTGATGTTCTTCGGGCTTCAACAACTATTATCACTGCCCTTTCAAATGGTGCAAAGGAAGTAATACCAGTAGCTACAGTTGAATTTGCTGTTAAAGTTTCAGGGGGAATGTTTGGCGGACATACTTTGCTTGGCGGCGAAAGAAACGCACAAAAAATAGATGGATTCGCACTTGGTAATTCTCCAGCCGAATATGAAGGAAGACTGATTGAGGACAAATCGATAGTTTACTATACCACAAATGGCTCAAAAGCAATTGTTAAAGCAAAATTTTCCGAAAATCTATTAGTTTGTTCCTTCAATAATCTAAATGCAGTTGCAAAGCAACTTGCTAACCTCGGTAAAGATGTCGAAATTCTATGTGCGGGAAATAACAATCTTTTTTCCATGGAAGATTCGGTTTGTGCAGGCAGACTTGTGAAGGAACTTGGGTCATTAAACGACAATGTAGAATTATCAGACTCGGCTAAATGTGCTGTAGCATTAAATCAATCTTTTGGTAAAAACATTTTAAAAATGCTTGAAGAAACAGAGCATGGTAAATTGCTTGCCGCCCGCGGGTTTGAAGATGATCTTAAAATTTGCAGTAAATTAAGCGTAACCAGCACAGTCCCTTTCTTTAATGGAAGCGCATTACAATCAATTAAAGTATAATTACTTTCTTAAAAAGATCTTAGTTATTTAATGGCTGTTAAAAGGAAGACAACTAAAAAACGGGAAAATAAATCGGGGGGCAAGTCTTATTTTGCAATTTCTCCCGAAAAGAAAAAGACTATTTTTGCCATTTTTCTTTTGGTGCTATCGGTCTTTTTATTCCTGTCTGTAATTTCTTACAGCCGTTATGATGAAGCCTTGATGGGTGATTTCTTCAAAGATATTTTCTCACCCGGTGACAAATCTGATATAAATAACTGGCTTGGAATTATTGGCGCACACACCGCTCACTTTCTTATAAAACAGACGTTAGGATATTTTTCTATTTCATTCGCTTTTATACTCTTCCTGTGGGGCTTTTCATTTTTTAAGAAATTATCATTCAAACTTAAAATTCATCTATCAAACTTTTTTATCTTCATGGCATTAATCCTCGCTGCTTTCTTTGGAGTGCTTAAAGTAAATTACAACATATTTGCAGGATCTTATGAGCTAAGAGGATACATTGGTGAATATCTTGGAGAAGCATTATCAGGTTTGCTTGGTGGAATTGGCGGGATAATTTTACTTTTGTTTGCGTTTGTTACTGTTTTAATATTTGCTTTTGATATCAAGATTGAAAAAATAATAGGACTCCTTAAATCTGCTTTTGCGGGTACAACGGGTAATGAAATAAAAATAAAAGGGAATGATGAAGGGATTGAAACTAACCTGGATAAAATAAAAAAACTCCGCTCCGGAAAGAAAAAGCTTAATAATAAAAATGAAGAAACACTCTCTACTGCAAAAGAGTTGATGGATGAAGAGGTACAATCACAAACAAACATAAGAATTATAAGAAAAGATGATGGATATTCCGATGATGATCAAAATGAAGTGATTCGCGAAGAAAGAAAAAAAGTTGATCTCGAAAAAACCGGGGAAGTACCTGCCAGGGAATTTGAAAGAGATGAAGAGGAAAAACTTCCGGAACCGTGGGAGGAAAATATAGACTATAAGATGGTTACGCTGGATATGTTGGAGCCCGTCCCGGAAGAAAATTTTAAAGTTGCAGAAGAAGAACTAACAAGAAACGCAGAACTGTTAAAAGAAAAATTAAAACTTTTTGATATTGATATTCAGGATATTTCAGTTACTCCCGGTCCTGTTGTTACACTTTACGAAATTGTTCCTGCGCCCGGCGTAAAAATTAGCAAGATAGTTGGGCTTGAAAACGATATAGCGCTTGCATTAGCAGCTAAAGGAATAAGAATTATTGCGCCCATCCCGGGCAAAGGTGCAATTGGAGTGGAAATACCAAACGCTGTAGCTGAGCTGGTTAATGCACTCTCAGTGCTGGGCAAAATTTATGAATCTAAAGCTGAACTGCCTATGGCATTTGGCAAAACTATTAACGGTGATGTTTATATAGCAGATCTTGCTTTAATGCCGCACTTGCTTATTGCAGGTTCAACCGGCTCGGGTAAAAGCGTTGGTATAAATATGATAATTAGCAGTCTGCTTTATTCCAAGCATCCTTCCGAAGTAAAATTTGTAATGGTGGATCCTAAAAAGATAGAACTATCTTTTTATAATAAATTAAGAAGACACTACCTCGCAGTTTCGCCAGACCTTGAAGAAGAAATTATAACCGCTCCGCAGAACGCAGTGCTTATTTTAAAGTCTGTAGAAATTGAAATGGAACGGCGTTATGATAGACTGGCAAAAGCCGGTGTAAGAAATATTGTCGATTATAATCGCAAGGTAGATGATCCAGCAACAAGACCGCACGATACTGAAACTATAAAGCATCATCATCTTCCCTACCTTGTTGTTGTTATAGATGAGCTTGCAGATTTAATGATAACAGCCGGCAAAGATGTTGAAGAACCAATTACCCGGCTTGCGCAATTAGCACGTGCTGTTGGAATTCATCTTGTGCTAGCAACACAAAGACCATCAGTTAATGTTATTACAGGTGTTATAAAAGCGAACTTCAGTTCAAGAATTGCATACCAGGTTGCAACAAAAATTGATTCCAGGACAATATTGGATATGAATGGAGCTGAGCAGTTATTAGGAAAAGGTGATATGCTTTTTATGCCCACCGGCTCACCGAAACCAATCCGTGTCCAAAATGCTTTTATATCGACTGAGGAAGTTGAAAAGATTACAAATTATATTTATTCCCAGCCAGCTTATTCCAAGCCGTATTTTCTTCCTTCTATTTATGATAAGAAAAAAGGATCATCAGCCGGGTTGTTTGCTGATGTAGATCCTATGTTCGAAGAAGCAGCTAAAGTTATTGTCCGTCATCAACAGGGTTCTGTATCACTTCTCCAGAGAAAGCTTAAACTAGGTTATTCTCGCGCTGCAAGAATAGTTGATCAGCTTGAAGATGCTGGAATTGTGGGACCTAACGATGGAAGTAAAGCACGGAGAGTTTTAGTGGAGAATGAAGAACAACTTGAAACTGTATTCAGATCATTATAATAAATTATTATGAAAAAAATATTTAAGGTTTACAGAACAAACATCATCGTAATTTTTTTATTAATATTTCTTGCAAGCACCAGACTTGTTACAGCACAAAACGATCCCAACCAGATTCTGCAGGCGGTACAGGATAAGTTTAATACACTAAGCGATCTTTCGGCAAAATTAACACAATCAGTTAACGGCTCAGCAAATCTTACAGGAAAGGTTTATTATAAAAAAGAAGATAAGATAAGGTTTGAACTCACAAATATTCTAATTGTATCTGATGGTGAAACAAACTGGAATTATAATGAAAAGGAAAACAAAGTTATTATAAGCAGTTATGATGAAGAAGATGCCGGTTTGTTATCAATTGAGCGTATCATTTTTGATTACCCCGAAGAGTGTGAGCTAAGCACTTACATGATTGATGATCAGGCGGTTTTAAAGCTTGTACCTCAAACTTCCACGTTTAATTTTAACTCGGTTAAATTATGGATAACTGATGATAATCTTATTTCCAGCGTACTAATTGATGATCCAACTAATGGTCTTGTGCAGATTGATTTGACAAACTATAGTATCGACCAAAATCTACCTGATTCAAAATTTACGTTCACACCTCCGAAAGGAAGCAAGGTTATTGACCTCAGGTAATTCAAAAAAAATTCCTGCTCTAAGAGGACTGCTTAATTTTATTATCTCAATTGGATTGGCAGCTATCTTTCTGTTCATCGCCTTCAATGGTGTTAACCTTGGCGAAGTGTTTACTCTTGTTTCCCAGGCATCAATTTTTTGGCTGGTGGTTTTTACTTTTTCTACTATGGCTAGTCATTATATAAGAGCAGTACGCTGGAAGGTTATTTTGCATTCTGTTAAACCCGATGCTTCCATGAAACATATTTTCGGCGCTCTTATGGTTGGCTATGGAGTTAACTGCGTAACTCCCAAACTCGGCGAAGTTACCAGGGCAATTATGCTTGGTAAGTGGGAAGGATTGTCACGCACTTCAATGTTTGGTACTGTAATTGTGGAGCGTGTAATTGATTTAGTTTCGTTAGGATTTGCTGTGCTTATTTCAGCTTTTATATGGAGGGAAAATCTCTATTCAATTTTTCCATGGCTAGAAACAAGTTTATATTTATCTGCATTTGTTTTACTAGCTATTATTCTAACAATATACTTCTCAGTTCGTTTTAAAGAGAGATTTTACGGAGTTATTGTAAAGCTGTTTGAGAAATTTTCATCAAAGTGGGCAGAAAAATTAGTTTATATTTTCGAAATGCTGATTCAGGGTTTTACCAGTCTTAAAGGATTCAATAATTATATGTTCACAATACTGCTAACTGTTGCTATGCTATTGCTTTATGGTGTTAGTTCCTATCTGGGATTTTTAATGCTTGGACTAGATAAGCTGCAGCCGGTTACTTACGAAATGGCTTGGGTATTGATGAGTATAAGTGCTATTGGTGTTGTTATTCCGACTCCCGGTGGAACTGGTTCATACCATGCGCTGGCAAAAACAACTCTTGTATTATTATTTGGTTTTGGTGAAACTATAAGTGCTGCATATGCATTACTTACACACGCTGTATCCTACGTGATGTTCATCTTTATCTCTTTAATTGTATTTGTAATTTTAAATAGGCAGCACATTAATCTTTTTAAAATAGTAAAAACAGATCTGGAAGAAACATGAAAAAACTTTTTCTATCAGGATTTATTTTGTTTTCAATTAACTTTGCTTATGCTCAAACAGAATTGAAAGCAACCATGGGGATTAATTTTATAAGCATTCCCACTGTACAGGATTACATTAATCAAAGCTACCAGCCAATTGTACAATTAGGATCCTTCAGCACGGCTGTAATATTTACAGTTGAAGCAGGTCAGTTCCTCAGCAGTAATTTTGAACTGGGTCTCGAATTGCCATACCAGATATTTTCTTACAATAGCAATGTTGGACTTGGACAATATGATCTTACTTATAACTCAATATTACCATCGGTGATGGCTTATTATGCATTTGTTGGAAACGGATATAATTTTAAATTTGGCGGGGGTGCCGGTCCGCGGTTTGTTTCAGTAAATGAATCTAAAAAATGGCTGGGCAGTGAAGTAGATTATAACTCAACAGGGTTTGGTGTTGTTTTAAGAGCCGAAGGTAACACAGTCTTGAGTGATAATTTATTCGCAAACATAGGTTTAGATATAAGGTACGATGTGAACGGCGAACCATCTGATAACAATGGAAATAAAATTACAAATTTTAACGAGAATGTAAACTTTAATTCATTTTCTGTAGGAGTGAAGTTAGGAATATCTTACTTATTCGGGGTAGCTGATTGAGTGTTTTTGAAGCTATCCTTTTAGGTATTATACAAGGTTTATCCGAATTCCTTCCGATAAGCAGTACAGGGCATGTTACAGTTGCCGGCAAACTTCTTAATCTAATTTCAAGTGAACACCCGGAAAGATGGACTGCATTTATTGCTGTTATTCAATTAGGTACTATGTTTTCTGTTTTAATTTATTTTGCAAAAGATTTGTTTCTTATTGTGAGGGATTTTTTAAGAGATAATTTCCTTTCAAGAAAAAAATTTAGCTCACAAAGTTTAAATTCAAGACTTGGGTGGTTGGTCATTGTGGGTACAATACCTGTTGTAGTTATCGGATTGTTATTCAAAGATTCAATAGAAGGTGCCCTAACTAAGAATCTTTATGTTATAAGTTTTAGTTTAATAGGATTAGCTATCATATTAGCTATTGCTGAAAAAATTGCAAATTTCAAAAAAGATATGGATAGCATTACAATTAAAGATTCTATTATTATTGGAATTGCACAGGCATTTGCATTAATTCCCGGTTCATCCCGCTCGGGCACCACAATTACAGGAGGTTTATTTTTAGGTCTTAAGCGAGATGTGGCTGCAAAGTTTTCATTTTTATTAAGTATTCCTGCTGTATTAGCAAGTGGTTTGTTTGAGTTGATTCATTCGTTAGATTATCTCACAGCAGATATGGCGTTAAATATAACAATAGCTACATTGGTCTCAGGAATTAGTGGTTACCTTGCGATAGATTTTCTTATTAAATTTTTAAAAAAGCATTCTACTTTTGTATTTATCTATTACAGGATTGCAATTGGATTATTTATATTAATTTTATTATTAACAAATTCTATAAAACCTTAACGGAGGAAAAATGAAAAACATTGTATTAACAATGGCATTTACTATAGCTTTTTTCGGATGCCAGAGTTCAGACACGGTTAAAGAAAAAACAGAAGAACAAACAACATCAACAGAGGAAGAAACACAAATGCCGGAATCAATGACTGTAGCAGTAATGAACACAAATATGGGAACAATTGAAATAGAGCTTTTTACTGATAAAACTCCAAAGACAGTGGAAAACTTTGTGGGATTAGCAAACAAAGGATATTATGACGGAATAATTTTTCATCGTGTTATAGCCGATTTTATGATACAAGGCGGCGATCCTACTGGTACAGGACGCGGCGGATCAAGCTTGTGGGGCACAAGTTTTGAAGATGAATTTGTAACTGAATTAAAACATGAAACTCCGGGTATCCTTTCCATGGCTAATTCCGGACCGAATACAAACGGTAGCCAGTTTTTTATAACACTCGTTCCAACTCCATGGCTGGATGGTAAGCATACAATCTTTGGCAAAGTAATCAACGGGATGAATTTAGTTGAAGATATTGGCAAAGTTAAAACCGGAGCTGGTGATAAACCGGTTGAAGATATAAAAATGATTAATGTAAAAATTGAGCAGCGAGAAAAATAAAATCAGTATAAAATAACCGCCGTAAAAAATGAAGCAGCAGGAATTTTTTTCATCAAGGTGGGCATTAATAATTGCCTCGATTGGTATTGCTGTTGGCACCGGAAACATCTGGCGCTTCTCGCGCATTGTTGCTCAAAATGGCGGCGGTTCTTTTCTCATCCCGTGGGTTATCTTCCTGCTTATCTGGTCTGTTCCATTATTAATTGCTGAGTTCGCAATTGGCAAATCTGCAAGAATGGGACCGGTTGGAGCTATTGCAAAAACAGCTGGGAAAAAGTTTGGGTGGATGGGTGCATATATTGTTTTTGTATCTGCTGCAATAATGTTTTACTACTCGGTTGTAACCGGGTGGTGCATAAGGTACTTTTATTCCGCAGTTTCCGGTGATCTTTTCAGCACTTCTGAACATCTAACTTACTGGAATGAATTCACATCAGGTTACCAGCCGCTTCTTTTTCATATAGCTGCAATGGTGCTTGTTGCGCTTGTAGTTTTTAGGGGAGTTACTAAAGGTGTTGAAAGAGTTACCAAATTTCTTGTTCCTTCTTTACTGGTAATCCTCTTTCTGCTCTTCATACGCGCTGTTACTTTACCAAATGCTTTTGAAGGAATAAAATATTTTTTTACACCGGATATGAATGTAATACTCGATCATAAAGTATGGCTTAATGCGTTAACGCAAAATGCATGGGATACTGGCGCTGGATGGGGATTGATCCTTACATATGCTATCTATATGAAAAAGAGGGAAGATATTTCGCTCAACGCTGCGCTGATTGGTTTTGGGAATAACACAATTTCAATTCTTGCAGGCATTACTATCTTTTCTACTGTCTTTGCTTTAAGTTCTGTTGATGCTATGCAGCAGGTTTCTCAAAGCGGACCTGCAAACACGGGATTAACTTTCATTTATCTTCCGCTTCTCTTTTCAAGAATTTCCGAAAGTAATCTTATAAACACAATTTTTGCATCACTTTTCTTTCTTAGTTTATTTTTTGCAGCTTTTACTTCATTAATTTCGATGGTGGAGCTTTCCACCCGTACACTCATAGATACCGGAATAAAAAGGAAAAAAGCTATTATTGTTGTAGCATCCTTAGGAATTTTGCTGGGAATTCCTTCAGCAATCGATCTTAAATTTCTTGCAAACCAGGATTGGGTTTGGGGTGTTGGTTTAATTTTAAGCGGCGCCTTTATTTCATTTTCAATTATAAGGTATGGAGTTGATAAATTCCGCACAGAAATAATAAACGGTTATGGAAGTGATATTAAAATTGGTAAATGGTATAATTATGTGATTGGCGTGCTCGTCCCCGTTCAGGTTGTTGTGCTGGTTAGCTGGTGGCTTATATCTTCTATATCCTGGGACCCGGAATGGTGGAACCCGTTTCATGCTGAAAATTTTGGAACAGTGATTTTCCAGTGGGCAATTGTGTTGTCGGTCTTAATCCTTATGAATAAATTTTTGGTTAAAAAAACTTTAAATGAAAACTCATTCTCCAAAGGATAAACAATGACTTTAAGTGCAATAATAACGATGATAATTGTTCTCGGAATTGTTTGTGGAGGACTGAGCATCTTTATATTTAAAGCAATTAAATATGAAAAACTAAAATCAAAAAATGGCAAAGAGTAAAGCCCCCTCCATATTACAGATTATTCCTGAACTGAAAAAAGGAAAGCTTGCCCCGATCTATTATTTTTTCGGCGAAGATTCCTTCAGCTTAGACAGTGCGTTAAGCTCCGTTGAAGCAGCAATTGATCCGTTACTTTCTTCTGAGTTTGACAAAAGTGTTTTTTATGGTGAAGACAAACCACTTGGCGAAGTCTTAGATCTTGCAACAGCTTTTCCTTTTGGATCAGAGAAAAAAATTATAATCTTTAAACAATTCGAAAAGGTTAAAGATAAAAAACCTCTTAAAGATTACGCACTTACTCCCGCTGATTTTACAGTGCTAGTTTTAATTCATAACGGCACAATAACAAATTTATCTTCGGAGCCGTATAAAACATTACTTGAAAATAATTTTATCTTCGAGGCGAAAAAATTAAAGGGCAGCGCTCTTGTTGATTGGCTTATAAGTTATGCTGAATCAAAAGTAAAAACTCTGAAAAAAGAAAATGCGCAGGTTTTAGTTGATATGGTTGGGGAAAGCAGGAGTATGCTGGAAACCCAATTGGAAAAAATTCTTCTTTACCTTAAAGATAAAAATGAAATTACAATCGAAAACATTCGGGAAGTTTCATCATCATTAAAGCAGTTCACCATTTTCGATCTCCAGGATGCTGTTGCTGTGATGGATAAACCCCGCGCCCTGGAAGTTGCTTTTAATTTATTGGATAACGGTATTAAACCGGTTTATATAGTTAGCATGCTAACCAGGTACTTTTCCGGCTTATCAAAAGTAACCGAATTAAAAAGCAAAAACTTGACCGATCAGGCGGCAGCCAGGATTGTAGGCACACATCCTTTTTACTACAAGGGCTATGTAAAAGCACGCACGATTTTTTCTGATGAGAAACTGATCGAAGTTTTCAGGGCGCTTCTAAAGGCAGATATTTCCATCAAAACTACAAACCTGGATGATAAGACACTTATTACCATCCTCATTTCGGAAATCCTTTAATCCTAACTTAAAAATTCTTCTGATTTTCTCCATTTTTAGTTAATTTAACATTCAATTATGGAAACAAATTTCTCATTACTAAAGTATAAACGCTGTTAATGGATAGAAATCTCCACGAACTTACTGATGAAGAGTTGATTCTTGAATTCCAGGAGAATGACACTGAACGGGCGTTTGAGATTTTAGTCCAGCGGTATAAAAATCCGTTAACAAATTATGTCTTCAGATTTATTGGTAATTACGATGCTTGTTCCGATGTTGTTCAGGAAACAATGATAAAGGTGCACAGGTATAAAGACAGCTACAGTTCGGTGGCAAAATTTTCTACATGGATTTATACAATTGCAGGAAACCTTGCGCGTACAGAATACAGGCGGCAGCGGAGAAGACAATTTATTTCTATCAGCGATTACGGCGAAGAACATAAAACATTCGATATTCCGGATGAAGCATACAGACCCGATGTTATGACAGACAGCG
>CBEPPX010000020.1:0-13436 GCA_965511205.1 uncultured Ignavibacteriales bacterium
ATACATCACCTGTTTATTCAGCTATATATGCTTTGATGATTGTGTTCTTTACATATTTTTATACAGCAATAGCTTTTAATCCAAAAGATGTTGCTGATAATATGAAAAAGCAGGGTGGTTTTATTCCGGGAATCAGACCAGGTAAACAGACTTCGGAGTTCATTGATAATATTTTAACTAAAATAACCTTGCCCGGATCTATTTTTCTGGCTATAGTTGCAATTCTTCCAGCATTTGTATCAGTCCTTGGTGTCTCCGGACAGTTTGCCCAGTTCTTTGGGGGCACAAGTTTGCTTATAATTGTTGGTGTTTCTTTAGATACTCTTCAGCAAATTGAATCGCATTTGCTAATGAGACATTATGATGGCTTTATGAAATCGGGTAAGCTTAGAGGACGCAGGTAATAGTTCTCTGTGATTTATATTAAGACGAAAAAAGAGATAGATTATATTAGAGAAAGTTGTAAAATAGTAGCTGAAACTTTACAGCTGGTAAGAAGCAATATTAAAGCTGGTATTACAACTTTAGAAGTAGATAGAATAGCCGAAGATTATATTAGAAGCAATGATGCTACCCCAGCATTTAAAGGTTATTCACAAGGGAATGCCCCTGGTTTTCCCGGCTCAGTTTGTGCCTCGGTTGATGATGAAGTGGTGCACGGAATACCGGGTAACAGGGTGCTTAAAGAAGGAGAGATTATCTCTCTGGATGTTGGTGTTCTTAAGAATAATTATTTTGGCGACGCTGCAATTTCGGTTGCGGTGGGAAGAGTCTCTGAAGAAAAGCAAAGACTGCTGGTGGTTACTGAAAAATCGCTTTACGTAGGTATTGAAGCTGCTAAAGAAGGTAACAAGGTTCATGATATTTCTGCAGCAGTGCAAAAATTCGTTGAAGAAAATAACTTTTCTGTTGTTAGAGATTTGTGCGGACACGGTGTTGGAAAGTTTCTTCACGAAGAACCTTCAATTCCAAATTTTGGGAAAAGAGGTACAGGAGCAAAGTTGAAAAACGGAATGACCCTGGCAATTGAACCTATGGTAAACCAGGGCGATTACCAGGTAATTACAGCATCCGATGGCTGGACAGTATTAACAGCAGATGGAACTCCTTCTGCACATTTTGAACATACGGTTCTTATAAATAATAATGAACCTGAAATATTAACTGTGGCTTAATGGCTAAACAAGGACCAATAAAAATAGACGGCGTTGTTACTGAAACACTGCCAAATGCTACATTTAAAGTTAAACTGGATAATGAGCATGAAATATTGGCACATATTTCCGGAAAAATGAGAATGCATTTTATTAAGATTTTAGTAGGAGATAAAGTTTCAGTTGAACTTTCTCCATACGATTTAACTAAAGGTAGAATTACGTATAGGTACAAGTAACGGAGCTTTTATGAAAGTTAGAGCATCAGTAAAAAAAATATGCGAAAAGTGTAAAATTATTAAACGCAAAGGTGTTGTTAGAGTAATCTGCATAAATCCTAAACACAAGCAAAGACAAGGTTAAATTATTTAAGGAGAAGTTAATTGGCTCGAATATCTGGTGTTGATTTACCTAAAAATAAAACGGTCTTATATGGTCTGCAGTACATTTACGGTATTGGAATGACCACTTCTGCCGATGTTTTAGAAAAAGCAAAGGTAGATCCTAAAAAGAAAGTTGCTGATCTTACAGAAGGTGATGTAGCTGAAATAAGAGCAGTATTAACTGCAGATTATAAAGTGGAAGGTGCTCTTCGTTCTGAAGTGCAGCAGAATATTAAAAGACTGATGGATATTGGTGCCTACAGAGGCATCAGGCACAGGAAAGGTCTTACAGTTAGGGGACAAAGAACCCGTACAAATGCCAGGACAAGGAAAGGCAAAAGAAAGACCGTTGCAGGTAAGAAAAAAACACCTACTAAGAAATAATATTTGATAAGTCTCGGAGGTTAGAGAATTGGCGAAGTCTGTTAAAAGAACTAAGAAAAAAACTCAGGTTGATGCTAACGGTATTGCACATATTAAAGCAACCTTTAATAATGTAATTGTTACGTTAACCGATATTTACGGCAATACTATTTCCTGGTCGTCTGCAGGAAAAAACGGCTTTAAAGGATCCAGGAAAAATACTCCTTTTGCTGCACAGGTTTCTGCCGAAGCAGCAGCTAAGGAAGCTTACGATTTAGGATTGAGGAAAATCGAGGTGCTTGTTAAAGGTCCCGGTTCCGGCAGGGAAGCTGCAATTAGAGCATTGCACACAGCCGGGCTCGAAATATCATCTATTAAAGATGTAACCCCAATTCCGCATAACGGCTGCAGACCGCCGAAAAGAAGAAGAGTATAAATTTAAAGAGGAAGTAAATGGCAAGATATACTGATTCAGTTTGTAAACTATGCAGAAGAGAAAGACAAAAGTTATTTCTTAAAGGTCAAAAATGTTACACTGAAAAATGCCCGATTGAAACAAGGAATTATCCCCCGGGTGAACATGGACAGGGTAGAAGATCAAAAGTTTCCGAATACGGAATTCAGCTGCGTGAAAAACAGAAGATTAAAAGATCTTACGGTTTGCTGGAAACCCAGTTTAAAATTTATTTTGAAAAAGCTAACAAGCAAAAAGGTATCACCGGCGAAAACCTGGTTAAACTTCTGGAACGTCGTTTCGATAATGTAGTATTCAGGCTTGGTTTTGCTTCATCCAGAAAACAAGCTAGGCAGTTAATATTACACAGGCATTTTCTAATTAACGACAAACTTGTTGATATTCCTTCATACCTTATGACTGAAGGAGACATTATTAAAGTGAAAGAGAAGAGTAAAAAACTTGATGCCATTCATGACTCGTTAAAGAGAATTAAAGACAGCACTTATGGCTGGCTTTCAACAGATAAAGCTGCTCTGAGCGGAACATTTTTACAGGTTCCGGAAAGAAGTGAAGTTCCTCTTAACGCTAATGAACAATTGGTTGTGGAACTCTATTCTAAATAAGAATATTTTTTTTGAGAAATTCTAGAGGATTATTAAATGAGTGTTACATATTTAAAGATGCCGGAAGCTGTTGTACTTGATGAAGTAAGCTATAAAAATACGTTCGGAAAGTTCTCCCTTCAACCACTTGAGAGAGGATATGGTGTTACATTAGGTAATTCTCTCAGGCGTGCCTTGCTATCTTCATTAACAGGCACAGCAATAACTTCCGTTAAATTCGGCGGTGTTTTGCATGAGTTTACAACTATTGAAGGCGTTGTTGAGGATGTATCTGAAATCATACTCAACCTAAAGCAAGTTAGAATGAAACTTCTTGCTAAAAAACCGGGTAAAATAGATATCTCTTTTAGCGGCGAAGGAGAATGGACTGCTGCAGATATTCAGAAAGCCAGCAACGATATTGAAATTCTTAATCCTGATCTTCATATTGCTACATTCAATAAAAATCTTAATCTGGATGTTGAACTGGAAGTTGGTAAAGGAACCGGGTACGTTCCTGCAATTGAAAATATAACTCCTGACCAAACAATTGGGGTAATTCCTATCGATTCAATTTTTACACCTATTAAAAATGTAACCTTTAATGTAGAGAATGTTAGAATCGGCGATAAGAATGATTACGAAAAATTATCATTAGAAATTACTACAGATGGTTCCATCACACCGGATGATGCTTTAACACAGGCAGCTAAAGTGCTTCGCGAACATGTTCAGTTGTTTATCAATTTTAATATTGAACAGGAAGAAGAACAAACAGTTACTCCTAAAGACGTAGAATCTGAAAGAATAAAGAAGATTTTATTAACCAGTGTAGATGACCTGGAGTTAAGTGTTAGATCTCATAATTGCCTTAAGGCAGCTAACATACTATCGCTTGGCGAGCTTGTGGCTAAGGATGAATCTGAAATGTTAAAGTTTAGAAACTTTGGAAGAAAGTCTCTTGCCGAATTGATGGAGATAGTTGAAAATTTTGGGATTGAATTTGGAATGGATGTAGACAAGTATATTAAGGAAGAACCAGAAACCAATTAATTTTTTTTAGAGAAGGTAATTAAATGAGACACAGAGTTAAGGGAAGAAAGTTAAGCAGAACCGCAAGCCATCGTAAGGCAACTCTTGCATCACTTGCTACTTCGCTCCTAAAACATAAAAGAATAAAAACTACTCTTGCCAAGGCAAAGGAGACCAAGGTTTTTGCTGAAAAATTAATAACCAAAGCAAAAAAAGGCGATCTTCATTCCCAAAAGCAGATTATGGAAGTTATAAAGGATAAAGAAACAGTTAAGGAATTATTTAGTGATATAGTTCCGAAAATTGGAGACAGACCCGGTGGTTATACCAGGGTAGTAAAACTTGGCAACCGTTTAGGTGATGCAGCCCCTCTCGCAATAATAGAACTTGTTGATTACAACGATATTATTACTGCTAAAGCCACTGAGCGAAAAGATGAGAAAGAAACGAAGGTAAAGAAGAAGAAAGAGAAAGAAGCCAAAGAAAAAGAGCAAATAGAAGAAGCTGAATTTGTTGAAGAAGCTTCTGAAAAGCCGGAAAAGTAAAAAACACAATTTTTAATTATTTTAAGAGTAATTGGTCTAACCGGTTACTCTTTTTTTTATTATGTTCGAAAATGTTTCCTTCATCAAATCAGTTTTTAATCTTGAAGATGTTCCGCATAGGGCTTTGCCCGAAGTAATACTCTGCGGCAGATCAAACGTAGGCAAATCTTCTTTTATTAATTCACTCTTTAACAAAAAATCTCTTGCAAAGATTAGCTCTTCACCCGGGAAAACCCGCTCAATTAATTTTTATGATATTGATGAGACATTTTATCTTGTTGATCTTCCCGGATTTGGTTATGCTAAAATCAGTAAAACCGAAAGAGAAAAATGGGGTAAATTGGTTTCGGGATACATCCTTGAAGGGAAGAATATTGCATTGGCTTTGCATTTTATTGATAGCCGGCATAAGCCCACCCAGCTTGATGTTATGCTTAATGAGATGCTAAAAACCGCTGGCATTCCACACTTTTTTATCCTTACTAAAACTGACAAGCTTAAACAATCTGAATTTTCTCAATCAGCTAAAATGCTCTCAGAGGTTTTATCGGAAGCAAAAATTAATGAAAACATAGTACTTTATTCATCTACAAAGGGAAGGGGACAGAAAGAAATTAAAAAGATCCTGGGAAATATGTTCTATTAGAAATTTCCTGCAAGGAATAATTTCTAATCACTCATTTGTTATTATTTATTTGTAAATTTATATTTAGCAATAATTTATTCCAACTCTAAAGAAAAAACTGAATGGATCGCAGGCAAAGAAAAAGATTACTGATATTTTTAGTAGTTCCGGTTTTGGCTGTCATTCTGTTCATTACCGATGATTTAACAATCCGGTTAATAACACTTGCCTTAATTATAATTTACGTTGCGTTTATCATCTTCTTAAGAGATTCAGTAAGATTTTCAGGCGGATACTCTATCGGGGAAAAGGAGGAGAGCGATGTTGACAGCTTTCCAGCGGAACCATCAACCGATTTCCAGGAATCTTTCAAAATAGTATCAAAGACTGAAGATGTGGAAGTCATAACAGATGAAACTTATTCGCCGGAGTATGGAGTTTCGAAAACCACTCTTAAGCCGCCCGATCTGAAGGAGAGATTTGAGGAAATAGCGAAGGAAGAAGTTCCACCCGGTGTTGGGCATGATGAGCAATTTACTTTTGCGCTTGAAAAAATGCTTACAGTAATTGCAGAATCATACAATGCTCATACTGCAGTTTTCTTTTGGTATAATAAGAAAAAAGAAAAACTTGCTGTTGAAAAATTTATCTCCGGCTCTGATCAATTATCAAAAAGAAAATTCGACCTGGAAGATGATATATTAAGTAAAATTGTTCAGAAAGGTGAACCGGAGCTGCTTACAGATATTCCTCCTTCAGCAGAAGCCGATGTAATTAGATATTATGAATCGCCGCAGGGCATAAGAAGCTTTGCCGGTGTGCCTTTATTTTTTAATGATGAACTGGTTGCTATAATTGCCCTCGATTCCAAAGTGAGTGATGCATTTGGAATTGAAACTATTTATGCACTTGGCAGGTTTGTCAGGTTAATTACAATGCTAATCTTAATATTTGAAGAAAAGCATTCCGACTCTATCTCCCAGCAGAGACTACAGGGACTGCTTAAAATTATTGGACCCGATAATGATTTTGAAAGTGAAGAAAAAATGCTGGCAATGCTTCCCGATGCTCTTAAAATGCTGCTAAACTGGGATGCATTTGTTTATGTTTATTACGATCCGCTTGAAAAATTATTTAAGACTGAAAAAGTAATTAATAACACTTCTCTCAAATATATAGGCGAAAGTTTACAAATCGATTTAAGCGGAACACTTGTGGGAAAATCTATCTCTACCGGAATCCCTGTTAAAATAGATAACACATCTGCAGGTGGTTATGTAAGATACTCGAAAGTAGAAGATTCAAGTTTTGATGGGTCTTTCCTGGCAGTACCTTTAGTTTACAACAAACAGAATTATGGCGTTCTTTGTTTTGAAAGTTTAAAGAAAAACGCTTTTAGCAACCAGGATGTTCAATTTTTAAGAAGTTCTTTAAATTTCCTTTCTTATATTATTTACTCTCATTCAACCAGGCGGCTGCTGAAAAGTGTTACTTCAATTGATATTGAAACAAGAGCTCTAAATGAAGCAGCATTTAAGGAAAGATTAGCCACTGATCTTATAAAAGCAGAGAAATTAAAAATTCCGGGAACAGTTGCACTTATTAAATTAGATGATTTTCTTGAACAGGAATCGTTGTTTGATGGCGAACCGCTGCCAAGGGTAATAAGTGTTGTAGCCGAATCAATCTCGCACGAAATGACACCCTTTAATTTATTTGGTCGGTTGGAGGATAAAGTATTTGTTGTTTATTTCTTTAATTCGAATACAAAAAATGTTTTTATTTGGGCTGAAAAATTGCGAGTTAAAATTGCCAGGCAACCTATTGCCGTTGTTTCCAGGCAAACAACTTTTACCGTATCAATTGGCGTTGCATCCGCTACTAACAAGGTTGATGTTGATGAAGTAATTTATAATGCAAACCTTGCTCTCCAAAAAGCTGTTGAAAAGGGCGGCAACACTGTACGGAATATTAATTAAAAGTATTCCGCTTATGTTTCAGAATTAATTTATTCCCGGTCTTATGAACAATTATTTTATAATTATACTGGATGGGGTAGGAATTGGAGAATTGCCTGATGCTTCCAATTATAATGATTCCGGCAGCAACACTCTTTGCAATATGGCAAAAGCTGTTAGCGGTTTGCAGTTGCCAAATATGGAAAAATTAGGACTGGGCAATATTACAGAGATTGAAGGTGTTTCTGCTGTTGAATCTTCATTAGCTTCCTATGGTATGATGACGGAAGTATCTGTAGGGAAAGACTCAATCACAGGTCATTGGGAAATTTCGGGTTTATATGTCAAAACGGATTTTTCTTATTTCCCGCAAGGGTTTCCTACAGAACTTGTGGAAAAATTTATAAATAAAACCGGATGCAAAGGTGTGCTCGGTAACAAACCGGCTTCCGGCACAGAGATTATTAAAGAACTGGGGGAAGAGCATGTAAGAACAGGTTTTCCAATCATTTATACTTCGGCAGATTCAGTTTTTCAAATTGCTGCTCACGAAGAAGTTATTCCTCTGGAAGAATTATATAAGATCTGCTCAATTACCAGAGAGGAAGTTTTAATACTTCCGCTTCAAGTGGGCAGGGTTATTGCAAGACCATTTATAGGAACGCCGGGTAACTTTACAAGAACAACCAACCGGCGGGACTTATCCCTTGATCCGCCTGAACCAACCATTCTTGACTTACTCCTTGCTAACGGAATAACTACAGTTGCAATTGGTAAAGTGAATGAATTATTTAATTTTAAAGGGATAAAGATAAGGGAAAGCACAAAATCCAACGAAGCAGGATGTAAAAAGTTGTTAGAATATTCTAAATCAGCTCGTGGAAGTTTCATCTTTGCCAACCTGGTGGATTTTGATGTATATTATGGTCATCGAAACGATCCGGAAGGTTTTGCAAATAAGCTAAAGGAATTTGATGACTTCTTACCTGAATTTTTAGATTCTTTGGATGAAACAGATAAAATTGTAATTACTGCTGATCATGGAAACGATCCAACTACCCCCAGCACAGATCATAGCAGGGAATATGTACCCTTATTATTTTATCAGAAAAATGTAAAAGGAAAAAATTTAGGCATAAGAAAAACTTTTGCAGATGTTGCAAAAACAGCAGCAGATTTTTTTAACATAGAAAATGAATTAAAAGGTGAAAGTTTTCTACATGAATAATTTGTTCTTTACAATTTAAACTTGTTATTAAAATCTAAATATTCTCTGGAATAAATTATTATATTACTTAAGGGCAGTTATTTAAAAATGCTAATGATAAATTTTATCAATAAGATTTAAGAGGTAAACGTGTTTTTAGGAAAGGTAATCGGAACAGTCTGGTCAACAAAAAAAGATGATAAACTTGTTGGTGCAAAATTTCTTCTTGTAAGGGAACTTGATATCGATTTAAATGAAAAGGAACGTTTTGTTGTTGCTGTAGACAGCGTTGGTGCAGGTGATGGTGAAGTTGTGATTGTTGCTTCCGGAAGTTCATCCAGGATGACAGCCTTCACAAAAGACAAACCTGTTGATGCAGTTATTATGGCTATTGTTGACAAACTGGATATTTCGGTTAGAGAATTGTTGGAAGAGGAAAGTGATTTGTAATTTTAATTCTTTTTTATAAACTTAATTGGAAATGATCCTTTTAACCGGGCAATAGTTTAATTAAGTAGTTTATAAATCGAAACGGTAAATATTTTGTTTTTAGGAAAAGTAATTGGAAATATTTGGGCTACAAAAAAGTATGAAGAGCTTAAGAACTTTAAACTTATGTTTGTCCAGCCCATTAATGCTGATTTAGAGAAAACCAGCAATCCGATCATTGCAGTAGACACTGTGGGAGCCGGACCCGGGGAAATTATATTTTATATAACTGCATCAGAATCTGTTATCCCATTACCTGTAGATATGGCTCCGGTAGACGCATCAATTGTCGGCATCGTCGATACAATAAATCAAGAGATTTAAAACTTGAGGTTATGGTCTGCTAATAGTTAAACAATTTACAAACCGGGAAAGCCAATCTCTGGATAGATACTTTCAGGAGATTGGTAAAGTAGAGCTTCTAACTTCTGAAGAGGAGATTAGTCTGGCAATACAAATAAGATCCGGTGACCACACAGCATTAGAGCGATTAACAAAAGCTAATCTTCGGTTTGTTGTTAGTGTTGCAAAGCAATACCAGAATCAGGGACTTTCTCTTGGAGATCTTATAAACGAAGGAAATCTTGGATTAATAAAAGCTGCTAAACGATTTGATGAGACAAGAGGATTTAAATTTATTTCTTACGCAGTTTGGTGGATCAGGCAGACCATCCTACAGGCGCTTGCAGAGCAATCCAGGATTGTCCGGCTTCCGTTAAACAGGGTTGGAGCGCTAAATAAGATTGGTAAAGCATACAGTAATCTTGAACAGGAATTTGAAAGAGAGCCAAGCAAAAATGAAATAGCTTCTGAGCTTGATATGAATGTGAAGGATGTGGCTGAAGCTCTTAAGATTTTTCGCCGCCACGTTTCAGTTGATGCACCCTTTTCCGAGAGCGATGAAAACAGCTTGCTGGATATTATTCAAAATGATCAGCAACCCTCTCCCGATAATTCTCTTATGTCAGAATCTTTAAAAAAAGACATTGAGAGCGCTCTTACTATACTTAGTGAAAGAGAATCAGAGGTTCTCAAGTTATATTTTGGATTTACTAAGGATCATTCATATACGCTGGAAGAGATAGGTGACAAACTTAATCTTACACGCGAAAGGGTAAGACAAATTAAAGAGAAAGCAATAAGACGGTTAAGACA
The DNA here is from genome assembly GCA_965511205.1 of uncultured Ignavibacteriales bacterium. Lineage (GTDB taxonomy): Bacteria > Bacteroidota > Ignavibacteria > Ignavibacteriales > Ignavibacteriaceae > JAZGGS01. Next base: position 9,971 of record CBEPPX010000020.1, read on the forward strand.
TGCATCCCGAAGTAAAAATCTGAGAACATATTTAGGCTGACACTTGAAGATATATCTCATTGTAAAAACTCTTCTTATTCTGGCAGTTATAATTTTATTTTCTGTTGGTTGTTCCTCATCTAATACTGTTCGTTACGGTTCCGATTCAAATAAACCTGATGATATTCTTACCACGGAAGATGATTCCCTCAGTGTAGATCTTAACCTTGATTTATCAGACCCGAGTGATCTGCCGGAAGACGAAGCTAATATAGAACTTACTGAATTGATTGGTAGGTATGGTGAAAACAGTGATCATGATGTACTAAGCAGCGATAATGGTACAAGTAAAGAGAATGTTTTGATGGAAATTATCAAGTACCTGAACACACCGTATAAGTACGGAGGAAATTCTAAAGATGGAATCGATTGCTCGGCTTTTACGCAAACCATTTATAAAAATACTCTTGCCATAAACCTGGAGCGATCTGCAAGGCTTCAGTATAAGCAGGGCATTGAAATTTCGGAGATCGAAAATCTTAAATTTGGCGATCTCGTATTTTTTAATACACGCACAAGGGTTCGTCCCGGTCACGTTGGAATTTATATAGGCGAACATTTATTCGCTCATGCCAGTTCTAAAAAGGGAGTAACAATTTCTTCGCTTGATCATTCATATTATGTTAAACGCTATATGGGCGGTAGAAGAATAAGAATGGAAGAGATTGTTCAATAAATCAGGAAGTACATTTTTACTTTATCAAAGCCTTGTCATTTTCCACATCAACGTTATACATTTGTAATATAAATAACTTTATAAGTTAAGAATTTTAATTGGATAGATGTAATTAAATCATAATGAAGTATAGATTAAAAAATATCGATTGTGCAATTTGTGCTTCTAAGATTGAAAACGAACTGAAGAAGGTTGATAAATTTAAAAATGCTTCTGTAGATTCTGCTCTTAATACACTTACAATTGATTCATCTGATTTACAGCTGGTTGAAAAATTAATCCACAAGGTTGAACCGGAAGTTAAAGTTGAAAAACTTGATAGAAAAATAAATCCATTCTCAGCAGATAAATCTAAAATTAGGCAAGAAATAGTTAGAATATTGCTTGTTTTAGCACTATTTATCATTGGAATGATTTTCAGGAAAGAGCTGCAGGCAACAGAATGGAGATGGGCGGAGTATCTTCTTTTCATTACAGCTTATCTGATTAGCGGTTGGGGAGTAATTAAAAAAGCGGTAATGAATGCATTTCGTGGTAAAGTATTTGATGAAAATTTTTTAATGACCATTGCTACGATAGGTGCAATTTTAATACAGGAACTTCCTGAAGCTGTTGCGGTTATGTGGTTTTATAATGTTGGAGAATTCGTTGAAGGATTGGCAGTAAATCGTTCCAGGAATTCTATACGTGCGCTGCTTGAAGTAAGACCTGATTATGCTAATGTTTTAACTGATGGAAAGATTATATCCAAATCGCCTGAAGATGTAAGCATTGGAGAAAAAATTATTGTAAAGCCAGGCGAAAAAATTCCGTTGGATGGTAGAGTACTTGAAGGTTCATCTTTGGTTGATACATATCCTCTAACAGGAGAATCAATTCCGCGAACTTTTGAAATTGATGGGGAAGTATTAGCCGGTATGATAAACAAATCCGGAATTTTAACAGTTGAAGTAACAAAAAACTTCAACGAATCATCAATCTCAAAAATTTTAGAGTTAGTTGAAAATGCTTCAAGTAAGAAAGCAGAAACTGAAAAATTTATTACAACCTTTGCACGCTATTACACACCGGCGATTGTAATTATTGCGTTATGTATCGCTTTCCTGCCACCGCTTATTAATTCTTCAGCACAGTTATCTGATTGGATCTACAGGGCGTTGGTTATATTGGTAATTTCCTGTCCCTGCGCATTAGTAATAAGCATACCGCTGGGGTACTTTGGAGGAATCGGGGGAGCATCCAGGCGTGGAATTTTAGTGAAAGGTTCAAACTATTTAGATGCTCTTGCAAAGTTAAAGACAATTGTTTTTGATAAAACGGGTACACTAACAAGGGGAGTATTTAAAGTTACAGAGATTGTTCCTTCAAACGGTTATTCTGAAAATGAACTACTTAAGTTTGCTGCATATGCAGAATACTATTCTTCCCATCCGATTGCCCAATCAATTAAAGAAGCTTATGGTGATGAGATTATTTCGTCTAATATATCAACACACCAGGAGGTTTCCGGACAAGGCATAAAAGCAGAAGTAAATGGTGATGAAGTTATTACAGGGAATGATAGAATGCTGCACACAGAAAACATTGAACATCACATTTGCGATGTTGAAGGTACGGTTGTTCATATTGCTGTTAATAAAATTTATGCAGGTTATATAATAATTTCCGATATAATTAAAGATGATGCAAAACAGGCGCTGGATGACTTGAGGAAAGAGGGAGTGACCGATATAGCTATGTTTACAGGGGATAACGAGTCATCTGCCAAAATCGTTGCAAAAAATCTTGGTATAAAATCTTATAAAGCAGAACTGTTACCGGAAAATAAACTAATTGAGCTGGAAGAGATAATGAGTTCTGCAGACGCAAAAGATAAAGTTGCTTTTGTTGGCGATGGTATAAATGATTCACCCGTAATAGCAAGAGCTGATGTTGGCATTGCAATGGGCGCTTTAGGCAGCGATGCAGCTGTTGAAGCTGCTGATGTTGTTATTATGACAGATCATCTTTCCAAAATTCCGGAAGCTGTAAGTGTAGCAAAACAAACCAGGAGTATTGTTTTACAAAATATAGTTTTTGCTTTGGCAGTAAAAGGTTTGTTTGTTGCGCTGGGAGGATTTGGACTTGCAAATATGTGGGAAGCGGTTTTTGCCGATATGGGTGTTGCGATTATTGCAATTCTAAATGCGACACGGGTTCTTCGGATTAAGTAATTTTTCCAGCTAACTTCTATTCAAAAATTAATATATCGTAATATGATTTAAGCTCAAGCACTCGTTGTTTTACAAAATTGTTACGGCTGTCAGCTTCAATTATATTAAATATTGTTCCTTCCATATTACCATACCTCGTTCCAATAAACTCGAATTCTTTATCTCTGAAAACCAGCCATTGTCTTTGTGCAGCTCTAAGTTTTTCCTGTTCATCATTATTGAGCGTTTTCATAAGGAGTTTATAATATTTATTCAGTTCAGCATCCCATTCTTCCATAGCTGTTTGAATGCAGTTTATCGTTCCAATGGTTGTTTGGTTTGAACCGATTGCAAGGCAATCCTCAACTTTTATATCAATCGGATGCTTATCTATTTCGCTTTCCTGCGCGAAGACCAATTGTGTAAACAGGATGAAAAATAATCCTGTTATTGTTAATAATTTCATTTTTTTCCCTTTTTAGAAATGTAATTAATTTTTATACCTGTAGTGTCCAATTATTTTAAAGTCGAACAAACAATCTGCAAGAACTTGCCCTGC
>CBEPPX010000021.1:0-13026 GCA_965511205.1 uncultured Ignavibacteriales bacterium
TTGTATGTATTTTTGTTTTTAAATAACATATAAAAGATTATTAAAAATCTGCACTAACACAATGATTTTCGTGGTACCAATATCCCAATTAATTTCTTTAGAGGGCAATTACGTTATTTGCTCTTAATTTTTATCACTCAATACTTGAATCTTTCAAACATTTTTGTAGATTGAGAATACAACCACAAAGAGGAAAGCTATGAAAGATAATTATTTATGTCCGCATTGCAGGGGTCATCTTAATACCGGTGATTATATAATTTTTTCTTCAAGAACTTCCAAAGGAGGGTTGGGATTAATCCTTCTGCATCCTGCACTAGGAGAATATTCCGTTACCGCACATCCACAATTTGAATATGAAATGGGTGAAAAACTTCAGTTTTACTGCCCTCTTTGCCATAAAGAATTAGCATCCGATTTACACGAAAATCTTGCTAAAATACTTTTAATTGATGAAAGTAGCAGTGAATTTCATATTCATTTTTCTAAAGTTGCCGGCGAGAAAAGTACCTTTAAAATTATTGGTGATAATGAAGAAGTCTTTGGAGAGCATTCAGATAATTACCTGAATTTACTTGGAATGAGTTAGCTTACTATCTAATCGAAATCAGAATTCGCTCATTCCTGGCGGAAGAAATTCGAATCAGGGAATTTGTTCAGATCCCAAATTTTCAGTTCTGAAAATCTTCCATGCATCTCCCATTTTTTTCATATGATGAATTCCTTCAGCTCTCATATTAGCAAATCCGGTACCCTGTAGCGCCCGCGTTGTTTGGATATAATGAACTTTAGCTTCATCCCCACTAATTTCAATTACCTCTACTTTTTCCAATACATATTCCAAATCGTAATTGGTAAAAACAAATTCCATCCCCTTCATAGTAGATCTTCTCTGCAGACTATTTACATAAATAGTCGCCAGAACGCGTTCTATATCTTCAGCTTTAGTTGCTTCAATGTTTTCATAAATTACCGCAAGAATTTCTTCAGCAGTTTGATCATCAATATTTTCCTGCTTTTTAGTTACAATTTCTTTACGCGGTGCTTTGTCCTCTAATTTATTGTCTGTTACCGTTGGTGTATCTGTTTTATGGGTTATTTCCCTTTCCTTCTTTTCACAGCCCGGTAAGATGAAAAAAGACATTGAAATTATTATAATTATCTTGCTAAGGTTTTTCATAATTGCGGTTACTTTTATCCTATTTTACAGATAATATTTTTTCCAATTGTTCTTCGTTTACTTTTAACAAACCGGTTGGCAGTAACCTTGGTGTTAAAGTTTTCCAGTTTTCATTTTTATTAAATACTTCTTTGAAAATAGGAAGTGCATTTTTCAGGTCGCCATTATTAACAAGTGTTACTGCGTGCCAGTATTTCATTTCCTCATTATCCGGAAACATTTCTTCGGCTGCTATATATTCTTGCATGGCTAATTCCATATCACCATGCTCAACCGCAAGGTCACCACTATTCATATGATCATAGGCTCGATGCACTTTTAGCAATCGTTTTAATTCTTTAATCGGTTCGGGGCTATCATCCACCCTTATATCTATTAGCCGGTCCTCCCATAGCTTGCCTGTCGCCTCACCTCGCACAATTAAAAGGCAAGCAGATTGTTTACCCCTTATATCACCTCCTGCATTTTGTCCTGCTTCCAGGGCTGTAACCATCCTTTCGGCAAGTGGACCAGTGGAATTCTCAAATGCTTCTGACATGGCAGACCATACTTCATCGTTAAGCATAAGGTTTGCCTGTACCGAGTAATTTTCACCAACTACATGCCCGGCACCATATATACAGTTTTTACCGGTGTACGCTTTTACATTTCCATTCACATCCAACACCGCAAGCTGCCGCAGGTCTCTTCCTTCATCCTCATCAATTAATTTATCTAAAACATCATCAGCGTTCATACCCTGTTTCATCAGTACAATTCCATCAGGACCAAATGCTGGATTAACAAAAGACTGGGTAGCTACAACTCCTACACCCGCCTCACCCCAAGCTACAATAGTACCAACCGAAAACCAGTGCGACTGAACGGCAACACCCATCTCTCCGGTAACCGGATCTCTTGCAACAATTGAGAAAGTATGCGCAAACGGATTTTCAGAATAGAATAGTTGGGCAGAACTTATTTCTGAAAGTAAAATAAATATTAACACAAACAGGTTTACAAAAATATTTTTCATTGCAATCACTTTTCTTATTAAATGGAATGTTAAGATAACCAACAATTAAATTTTCTCAAATATCAATTGTGCGGTACAACTGTAACGCTTGTTATTAGCTGAATATAAAATTATTTTTGAACATAAATGAAAGCCGTAATGGAAAGAAAAATAAATTTTATCTGCAACCGGGAAGAAATATCTGCTTCTCTCCATCCCGGTATCACACTTCTGGACTTTTTACGGAAAAACCTCTTGTTGACAGGGACAAAAGAGGGCTGCCGCGAGGGTGATTGCGGCGCATGCACAGTACTTGTAGGAAGTTTAACCAATAAACGAGTTGAATATAAATCAGTTAACTCTTGCCTCTTGCCAATTAATGATGTTAACGGAAAACACGTTGTAACTATTGAAGGATTAAATAAAGATAAACTTTCCCCGGTTCAATCATCATTTGTTGAAGAAGGTGCAAGCCAATGCGGATTCTGTACACCCGGGTTTATTATATCGCTAACTGGCTATTTAATATCACAGAAAAAGTATGATGAAAATGATGCTGTTTATTCTATGGATGGAAATATTTGCCGCTGTACAGGTCATAATTCAATAATTCGTGCAGCACAAATTTCGCTGGAAAAAATTCAATCGCAAACAACTTCCACAAAAAATCATTTAAGAAATTTGATAGAAGCAGGTGTTTTGCCTGAGTATTTTAGTAAGATTAAACCGAAATTAGAGAAATTACAAAAGAGTATAAAAGTAAGCAGGAGGATAAACGAATCCGGCAAACATTTAATTTCCGGCGGCACTGATCTTTACGTTCAGAAGTGGGAAGAAATATATGAAACAAAAGTTAATTTTCTTTCCACAGGAGTTGTTCCATCATCAATAAAAGGAAAAGATGGAAAATGTATTATTGGCGCAGGTGCTTCAATAAGTGATCTTTTCGAATCTCCACTAATTAATAATCACTTCCCTGAGATGAAAAAGCATTTGAAACTGTTCGGTTCTTTACCAATAAGAAACAGGGCAACTGTGGGAGGAAATATTGTTAATGCTTCACCGATTGCAGACATCACAAGTATTTTACTTGCTTTGGATACTGAACTTCTTATAAAAAGTGGGAAAAACTTTCGTCGCGTGGATTTAAAGAAATTTTACAAGGGATATAAGAAATTATATCTAAAGAATTCTGAATTTTTATACGAAATCAGTTTTAAATTACCAAGCGGGAAATTTTATTTTAATTTTGAGAAAGTATCAAAAAGAACCTACCTCGATATTGCAAGCGTAAATTCATCTATCTACATTGAAACCAACTCAAACATAATTGAAAAAGTAAGCCTATCTGCAGGGGGGGTAGCACCCATTCCACTTTACTTAAAAGAGTTTTGTAAATTCCTTAAAGGTAAAGAGATTGATGTAGTTACAATTTCCGATGCCTGCAAAATTGCAGAATCAGAAATTTTTCCCATTAGTGATGTAAGAGGTTCAGCCGAATATAAAAAACTCCTTTTGAGGCAGTTAATATTTACACACTTCATAAAATTATTCCCAAACAGAATTAATATTGGGATGATTGCATGAAGAATATTGATATAATAAATCATGTAAAAGGTGAGTCGCAATTTGTTGATGACATTAATACTCCTGAAAATATTTTATACGCTTCAGTTTCTTATTCAAAGATTGCTAACGGAAAAATTTTAAAATTAGATACGAACGCTGCAAAGCGAGTACAGGGTGTTAAAGCCATATTTACTGCAGAGGAGATTCCAGGCAGGAACCAGATTGGTGGTATAATAGAGGATGAAGAACTGCTTGCCTCCGGAAAAGTAGAATTTATTGGGCAGCCGGTAGCGCTCGTTGTTGCTAAGAAAAAAAGCATTGCCAATGAGGCAGCAAATAAAATAAAAATTGATTACAAAGAACTACCTGCAATTACCGATTCGCGTGAAGCATATAAAAAAGGTCAACTTATCATTCCTCCACGTACCTTTTCACTTGGTGATACAGAAAACAATTGGGATGATTGTGAATTTATAGCTGAAGGTAAAGCTGAATCCGGTGCACAGGAGCATCTTTACCTGGAAACACAGGGAGCGTTTGCATATCCAACTGAAGGGGGTGGTATAAAAATTATTTCTTCAACACAATCTCCAACAGCAGTTCAAAAGATTGCAGCCAGAGTTCTTAATCTTCCTATGAACAAAGTTGAGGTAGATGTTTTAAGAATTGGTGGAGCATTTGGCGGGAAGGAAGACCAGGCAACTTGCTGGGCGGTTTTAGCTGCACTCGGTGCCTACAAAACAAACCGACCTGTTAAGCTTATTCTTAACAGGCAAGAAGATATACGCTTAACGGGCAAACGGCATCCTTACTCTTCAGATTATAAAATTGGATTGAACAAGGCGGGAAAAATTCTTTGTTACGAAGTTACGTTTTACCAGAACGCAGGGGCTGCTGCCGATCTTTCGCCTGCTATTATGGAACGTACATTATTTCATTGTACGAATAGTTATTATATTCCAAATGTTAAGGCAACTTGTGCAAGCTGCAAAACCAACTTGCCTCCTAATACTGCATTCCGCGGCTTTGGCGGACCACAGGGAATGTTTGTTATTGAATCGGCGATTTATAAAGCAGCAGAAAAGTTGGGCGTTGAGCCAGCAATAATTCAGAAGATAAATTTATTGGATGAAGGGAATGAATTTCCTTACGGACAGCTTGCTGAAAAGTGTACCGCAAGAACCGCCTGGAAGAATGCTGAACAAAAATATGAGTTTAGAAAAGCATCCCGCGAAGTGAAAAAATTTAACAAAGAAAATGATCTCTACAAAAAGGGAATTGCTTTTATGCCGATCTGTTTTGGTATCTCCTTTACCAATACATCAATGAACCAGGCAAGCGCTTTAGTGCACGTTTACACAGACGGAAGTATAAGTTTAAGCACAGCGGCTGTTGAAATGGGACAGGGAGTTAATGAAAAACTAAGACAGGTGGCTGCTAAAACCTTTTCAGTTAGTATCGATCGTGTTAAAACAGAAACAACCAACACAACAAGAATAGCAAATACTTCACCAACTGCTGCAAGCAGCGCTGCTGATCTTAACGGCAAAGCAACCGAGCATGCTTGCCGTAACATTTTAGATCGCATTAAAGTTGTTGCAGTTGAGATACTAAACGCATCATCGTCGCAGCACATAGAGTTGAAAGATGAAGTTGTATACTTAGATGGAGATCAAACCGGGTTGAAGTGGGAAAAATTAATAAGAACTGCTAACCTTAACCGGGTAAGTTTATCTTCGCACGCATTTTATGCAACACCGGGAATTTTCTTTGATAAAAGTAAAGAGAAAGGTAAACCATTTGCTTACCACGTTTACGGCACCGCAATAATTGAAGTAACTTTGGATTGCCTTAGAGGAATTTATAAAATTGATTCGGTTAAAGTTGTACACGATTTTGGAAAATCTTTCAACCCTGTAATAGACCTCGGGCAGGCAGAGGGAGCCATTGTACAAGGGCTTGGGTGGATGACTATAGAAGAGGTGGTGCATGATGAAAAAGGCAGACTTCTTTCAGATTCATTATCCTCATACAAGGTGCCGGATATTTATTTTACACCAAAGATTGAAGTTGAATTTTTAGAGAGCTCAGAGAATCCAACGGGAATATTCAAATCGAAAGCAATTGGTGAACCGCCTCTTATGTATGGAATAGGTGGTTACTTCGCAATTCTGAGCGCGATGAAAGCCTTCAGACCAGAGTTTGAATTTAATATTCCCGCTCCAATCACTCCAGAAAGAGTGTTACTTTCACTTTATCCTGAAAAATAATTTCTTTTTTATATGACCATTTCTGATCCGGTTGCACTTATAATACTTTTTGGCGTTGGTATAATCGCTGGCTTTATAAATGTAACTGCTGGGGGAGGTTCTACATTAACTTTACCTGTACTTATATTTTTAGGTTTGGAATCTTCCATTGCAAATGGTACGAACCGGGTAGCAATACTTCTTCAAAATATTTCTGCAGTTTATTCATTTAAACTAGAAAAATACCATGAGTTTAAAACCAGCATTAAATTTGCAATGCTTACCTTACCTGGTGCAGTGCTGGGTGCGCTTCTGGCAGTTAATCTCGATGATGCAATTTTCCAGAAAATACTTGGAATAATAATGATCGGGATTATCATTTCCATGTTGTTTCCACAAAAATATGTTGTAAGTAAAAACGAAACTGGTAAAATCTCTTTACCAGTTTACATATCAATGTTCGGCATTGGGTTTTACGGCGGGTTTATACAAGTAGGTGTTGGGTTTCTTTTAATGGCATCGTTAAGGTATTTGATGAAGTTAAACCTTGTGCTTGTAAATATGCACAAAGTTTTTATCGTGCTTATTTATACAATTCCCACATTAATAATTTTTATTGCAACCGATAACATCAACTGGATTTTTGGATTATGCCTTGCTGCAGGAAATGTCCTTGGCGGATGGTGGGGTGCTAAGCTTTCAGTTAAAAAAGGCGAAGGTTTTATTAAAGTTGTTTTGGCAGTTGCAGTATTTATAATGGCAATAAAACTTATCGGTATATTTTAAGCCAGCTCTACCGCAAGAAATTTTCCTGTAATAGACTTTTTATTTTCAATAATTTTTTCAGGTACACCTTCTGCTACAATACAGCCGCCGTATTCTCCCCCACCAGGTCCTAAATCTATTATCCAGTCTGCCGTTTTAATTACATCCATATTATGCTCAACAATAACAACCGTATTACCTTTATCAACAAGTTTATTCAGCACATCAAGTAATATTCTTACATCTTCAAAATGAAGACCTGTTGTGGGTTCATCAAGCACATAAAGAGTTTTCCCGGTACTAATTTTACTCAGCTCTGTTGCAAGCTTAACCCTTTGTGCTTCACCGCCGGAGAGCGTTGTAGCTTGCTGACCAAGTTTTATATAACCCAAACCAACATCGTGGATTGCCTGTATCTTACGTTTTATCCTAGGCAGATCCTCAAAAAATTCAAGCGCTTCATCAACTCTCATTTCAAGTACATCTGCAATTGATTTTGTTTTATAAAGAACTTCGAGGGTTTCACGGTTGTATCTTCTTGCTTTGCAGGAATCACAATGCACATGAACATCGGGCAAAAAGTTCATTTCTATTTTTCTTAAACCATCACCGTTACATTCTTCGCATCTTCCACCCACAACATTAAAACTAAATCTTCCTGTTTTATATCCTCTTATTTTAGATTCCGGAAGCTGTGCAAAGAGATCTCTTATAAATGTAAACAGACCTGTGTATGTTGCAGGATTCGATCGCGGAGTTCTTCCTATGGGTGATTGATCAATTTCGATTATCTTATCAATATTTTCTAAACCTTCAATTGATTTGTACTTTAGAGGTACAGATTTGGATTTATAAATCCTGTTCATCAATATTTTTACAAGGGTTTCATTTAGTACTGATGATTTGCCGGAACCACTTACTCCGGTAAGCAAAGTAAGTGTTCCTAGAGGAATTCTCAAATTAATGTTTTGAAGATTATTACCTGAAGCACCTATCAGCTCAATGTTTTTTCCATTCCCCTTTCGCCTGATATTGGGTACTTTTATTTTTTCCCTGCTTTTAAGATAAGATAAGGTTATCGAATCAAATCCATTATCAGAATTCATAAGTTTTTCAGTGATGCCATCTAAAACAACCTCGCCGCCATGCTCGCCCGCACCTGGGCCCAGGTCAATCATATAGTCGGAGCTCACAATTGTTTCCCTGTCATGTTCAACAACAATTATGGTGTTACCAAGGTCTCTCAAATTTTTCAGGGAGTTTATCAGTTTAATATTATCATTTTGATGAAGACCTATTGAGGGTTCATCGAGCACATAGAGCACTCCTGAAAGCTGGGTACCTATTTGTGTTGCCAATCTTATTCGCTGAGATTCCCCTCCGGATAAAGTACGTGCAGAACGGTTTAGTGTTAAATAATCCAATCCTACATTTAACAAAAAGTGTAAGCGTTCATTAATTTCTTTTAAAATTGGCTTTGCTATTAGTGCACCCCTTCCTTTTAATTTCAGCTTACTGAAAAACTCAGCTGCTCTCTGGATAGACAACCCGGTTATTTCGCTGATGTTCTTACCCTGGAATTTTACGGAAAGAGATTCTTTTTTCAATCTTCCGCCGTTACATGTTGAGCAGGTATTTGTATTCATATATGCTTCAACCCATTCTCTAACTTTATTGGAAGAAGTTGAATCATAATAGTTTTGAAGATACTTGTAAATTCCTGAGAACCTGTGCTGATACTTAATCGGTTTACCTCCGCCGTATGAATATGAAAAAGATATTTTATCACTGCTTCCTTTTAGGATCACGTTTATATGTTCCTTGTGCAGTTTGTTGAGAGGTGTTTCAAAATCGAAATTATATTTTTTGGCAACAGCTTCTAACTGTGTAAAGAACCAGATTGAGCGGGGTTTGCCTAACGGTGCCAATCCTTCTTCATTAATTGATTTGTTCAAATCAGGTAAGATAAGATTGGAATCAAGTTCTTTTTTTTCACCGAGTCCTTCGCAATCGGAACAAGAACCGTAAGGCGAGTTAAAGGAAAATGAATTTGGTGCAAGTTCACGATAACTGATTCCGCAATCAAGACAAGCTAAGTGGCGGCTGAAAACATTATCATCGTTTCCATCATTTACAATTACAATTCCGTCTCCGTAATTAAGTGCAACCTCAACCGATTCTGTAATCCTACTCCTCGAAGTTTCTCTAACACTCAAACGGTCAACAACAATTTCTATATTATGAATTTTATACCTGTCAACCTGGAGTCCCTTTGTAATTTCCTTCATTTCCTCATCAACTCTTACTTTTAAAAATCCATCCGACAATATCTCTTCAAATAATTCCCTGTAATGTCCTTTCCTTCCTTTTACAACCGGCGAAAGGATTGATACTTTTTTCCCTTTAAGTTGATTTAGAATTGAATCTATTATTTGTGAAGTTGATTGTTTCTTAACAGGTTTTCCGCAGTTATAACAGTGTGGTGTCCCAATCCTGGCATAAAGCAGGCGAAGGTAATCGTAAATTTCTGTAACAGTTCCAACCGTCGACCGCGGGTTACCAGATGTGGATTTTTGCTCAATGGAAATTGCCGGGCTTAGTCCTTCAATAAGATCAACTTCCGGTTTTTCCAGCATATCTAAAAACTGCCGGGCATAAGCAGAAAGTGATTCAATGTAACGCCGTTGTCCCTCGGCGTAAATTGTATCGAATGCAAGGGAGGATTTGCCGGAGCCGGATAAACCGGTAATAACTGTAAATGAGTCACGTGGTATCTCAAGATCGATGTTCTTAAGGTTGTGCTCGCGGGCGCCCTTTATTATTATTGAATCTTTTTCCAATGTTTGTAACGTTAAATTTTAAATAACTATATTACTTATAGAAGTTATGATAGTCAATTAAAATCGAACTGCACTCACTTACTATTTCAATATGAATTATCCTGATCAAATAAAAATAATCGATAAATTCAACCAGAATAGCAACAAGGAAAAAGGTTCAGAATTTATTGGGCGGGTTTATCATGTAGAAGAGGAGAATGAAATAGTTGAAACACTTAATAAATTAAAAAAGAAATATTACGATGCCACTCATCATTGTTATGCTTATAAATTGCTGAATGGAAAAACTAAATACTCGGATGATGGCGAACCTGGCGGCTCTGCCGGCAAAAGGATACTCAAAGCAATAGAGCATTTTGACCTTGTTAACCAGTTGGTGGTTGTAACAAGATACTTCGGCGGAACTAAACTGGGAGTTGGGCCGCTTGGCAAAGCATATTACAGCGCAGCTTTTAATGTATTAGAACAATCTGAGATAGTCGTTAAAACTTTGTATTATATTATATATATCACTTCTGCCTTCAATAATATTAGTCATTTACACAGAATAATTAAGCAGCACAATTCAAAAATTGAAAATTCAGCTTACCATGAAAATGTGGAACTTAAATGTTTAATATTACCTTCCAAACTTGATATTATTACAGCGGAACTCAACGAGGTAGGAAAGGGGGAAATTATAATTACAAAAACCGAAGAGAGTATTTATTTATAACCATTAAACATTTGTTGATAATTGTTAGAAAAAATTATTCGCTACCCCTTGCTAAAAATATCGTTATTAGCGATATTTGATACAAACAATATTTTCAACAATGAACGGGGAATTTTATGAGTAATGATAGCACAGCTGAAAGGTTGGCAAATCTAACATTTAGTTTGCTGGCAAACTGTCAGGAAAAAGAAGTTCGCCTGGCAGAAGTACACAATTTAACCCAGGCAGAGTTCAGATGCCTTCGTTTATTTGGCAAAGATGAGAATCTTAACAATAAACACATTGCCGAGCGGATGAAACTGAGCCCAAGCAGGTTAACAAGAATAATTGACGGGCTTGTTAAAAAGGAATACATCAACAGGGAGATTGATCCGAACGACAGGCGCAATATGAGGGTTAATCTTTCCAGAAGAGGGAAACAGTTGGTTCAACAGTTGAACAAAGCTTACGTTAATATTCATAATGAAATTTTGGAAGATATAGATGTATCGCAGCACGAAGCACTTATAACGGCGATGGATCACCTACTCTCAGCATTAGAAAATTGGTTAAGAAAACCTGAATAATTTTACTGGCAGATACTAAATTTGCCAGGTAGATAAATTTTATACTTTGCTGTAAGATTTTTGCGGACTTAACTTAAGTCATGCATTAGGTGAAGAGTAGTATAGTATCCACGACTAAAGAATTGTATATAATTAATTTTTTATCCCCAATCCTATCCCATCTCCAATTGGAAGAATAGTAGATTTAAGATTTGGCTGATTAATAAAGATTTTATTAAACTGTTTTATGTGTTTTGTAGATTCCTTATACTTTGCAGGCACACGGCTTGCTGCAGCATAACCCTGCCATAATAAATTATCTACTACAATAACTCCGCCTTTTTTTAGAAGTACAATTGCATAATCAAACAACCGTTTATAATCTTCTTTATCGGCATCTAAAAATATAAAATCATATTTCTTTTTTAAGCGGGGCATAATATTTAAAGCATCGCCTTCAATCAATTTAATCTTCTCTCCCAATTCGGCTCGTTCAATAAATCCTTTTGCAAGGGCAATGTTATCTTCACTTAATTCAATAGTATGAAGCACGGATTTCTTTTTTAAATTTCTCGCAATTCTAATTGCGGTGTAGGCAATTGCAGTTCCTATCTCAAGACAACGCTTTGGATCGTTCATCAATATTAACTGTTCAATAAACTCCGCTCCCTGCCAATAAAGGATTGGTACCTTCTGCTCTTTTGCAAACTCTTCCATTTCTTTAAGCAGCTCATCGCTATCTTTTCTAAATGAAGAGATATACTTATGCTGTGCAGGATAAAATATTTTATTCATCTTTTTACAAGAATTTCTATAACCCTAAAATAGGAAATTCAGCCGAAAAATGTGTAAAAAACATATTATTTAAAGATTATGTTTTGGTTAATAATAAGAAAGAGCTTTGCCGGAAAATTAAAATATTACCTTAGCAAGATTAATTTTCTACCATAAATTCGCCCATCAAGTTCAATCAGGAAGAAATAAGGTCCACTCGCTACTGAAATTCCACTCTTAGAATCACCTTCCCAAACGATGTCATTGTTACCTCTATGTGTTATTTTTTGAATCTTCTTTACCCGTTGACCCAGTGCATCTATTATTGTAACATTTAGTGCTTCATTACCTGTAGATTTAATTCTAAGTGAAGTAAATTCATTTGTTTTAGGATAAAATGGATTCGGGAATGGATCACTTACTACAAAGTCTTTCTGCAAATCAAGATGAAGCGAAACATTTAACTGCCCGTAGTAAAAATTGTATGTATCTTTTACAGGATCCCTTAAAATTGTCCCGTTTAAATCTCTATATGTGAAGAAAAAATTAATTAATTCTCCATTAAGCAAAAACGGTAACTTAAATTCATACCCATGCTTAAGATCAAATTCCATTGGTACATCGGCATAATTCTCTCCATCGGTTGAATAGTGAAGCGCAACTGTCTGTGGATCAATATTATCCGGCTGCAAAATCATTTTATGCAAAGTAAATGTGCCCTGAGTTTCTTCCAGATTTGGAAATTGAACTGCATCCAACGCAGAGAGCAATCCGTAACCTCTTTCATAATCGGGGGTTTTACTATTATCAGCAGTTTCAAAAAGAATATTTCTAACCTGTGAATTTAAAAGATGCGGATGAGCAGAAAGAAGCAAAGCTGCCACACCACTTGCGATCGGAGCCGAAACCGAAGTTCCATTTGCTGTGCCGTAACCATTAAAGCTGCCGGCAAGTGCACCGTATACGTTTACACCTTGAGCAACTACATCCGGTTTTACTCTTCCGTCAAACGAGGGTCCCCTGCTGCTGAAACTCGCCACTTCGTTATCACTATTAACCGCACCTATACCTAAAGTATTAATACCATCTGCCGGAGCTGTAATATAAAACCATGAAGAGTTTCCTTCATTTCCTGCAGAAGTTATTGTTACAACTCCTCTCCTGTACGATAGCTCAGCTGCACGGGTTACTATTGTAGTTTTACCATCCATATCGCTGTAAGTATAAGAAAATGTTGAGGGATCGAAAATACTGTAACCAAGCGAGCTGCTTGTTACATCAACACCATAGCCCTCCATCCACTCTAAAGCTGCAGCATAATTATCTTCTTCAACGTGCAATTCACTTCTGATATCTTCGGTCTTTGACAGTATAAAATCGGAGCCAAATGCAGCT
>CBEPPX010000022.1:0-12996 GCA_965511205.1 uncultured Ignavibacteriales bacterium
ATCCATGAATGGAATTGTTCAGGATACTGAAGGTAATCCTTTACCGAGTGCGAACGTAATAGCTGTGCACGTTCCAACCGGCACTCAATACGGGGCATCTACGCGAGATAATGGCTTATTTAATTTACCCAATCTAAGAATTGGTGGTCCTTACACAGTTACTGTATCGTTCATTGGGTATAATCCAGCATCACAAGAGAATATTCAATTAAATCTTGGTCAAAACTTCAGACTTGAGTTCACACTTCAGAGTGAAGCCGTGGAACTTGGTGAAGTTGTTGTTTCAGCTGAACAGGATCAAGTACTAAATAGCAGTAGAACCGGTGCTGAAACTTTTATTACTGAGGATGAAATTAATAATCTGCCAAGTATAAAAAGATCAACCAGAGACTTAATCCGGTTGGATCCCAGAAGTGATGGGAATTACAGCTTTGGAGGAAAAAATTGGTTATTTAATAACATTTCAGTGGACGGATCATATTTTAATAATCCGTTTGGACTAGATGATCCTGCGCCGGGTGGACAAACTTCTGCCGAACCAATTCCTTACGATGCAGTGGAACAGGTTCAGGTCGCTATTGCACCATTCAATGTTACTAGCGGGGGATTTACCGGAGCCAGTGTAAATACTGTAACGAAGAGCGGATCCAACACTTGGAAAGGAAGCCTTTATGGCTTTGGGAGAAATGAAACATTTGTTGGTAACAAGGTAGACGGCAATGATGTTGTTGCAACACCTGAACTTTCATATTATCAAACCGGTTTTTCTGTAAGTGGCCCTCTTGTTTCAAATGCTTTATTTTTCTTTGTAAATGCTGAAATAGAGAGAAGAGAAGATCCAGGTTCAGATTTCATCGCAGATCGAGATGGAGTTATTGAATTTGGAGAATCGAGAGTTCGAGCAGAGGATATGGATAGGATACGAAATATAATGCGAGACGTATATGGGTATGAAACAGGCGAATATGAGAATTATACGCATAAAACAGAGAACGAAAAAATTATTGTAAAATTCGATTGGAACATTAACGAAAACAATAATTTTACTCTCAGATACAACCGGCTTGATGCTCGAAGAGATCTCCCCCCCCATCCATTCGTATTAAGTAATGGAGGCAGAGGACCAAACGATGTTAGCTTACCTTTTCAAAATGCCGGTTACAAGATAAACAACGAATTAAACTCGGTTGCAATTGAGTTAAACTCAAGAGCTGGTACTTTTGCTAATCGATTCTTTGCCAGTTATAATCGGTTTAGGGATAATAGAGATCCATTCAGTGCAGCTTTTCCAACGATACATATTGATGAGGGTGGTGTAAATTACACTACAATTGGTCATGAACCATTCTCAATTCATAATATATTAGACCAGGACGTACTGCAGATAACCAACAACCTGAGTTTATTTGTTGGTGATGAAGTAATAACTGTTGGGGCAACTTTTGAATATTTTGATTTTTTCAATTCCTTTAACATATTTAGACATGGAGTGTTTTTCTTACCAGGGGATTTGGATTTACTGTTTCCGGGTGCAGGTTACCTAGATTTTCTTGGCGCTGCACAATTCTCATCACTGGAAAATTTCTATGCCCGAACAGATCCAACGGATCCCGATAATTTCTATGATTTTAATTCTGTTGTCACACCAAGCACTGAACCTTTCAAAGGTGAAAATATTGAAGTCGCTCAATTATCGTTATATGTTCAGGACGAATTTCTTGTATCACCGCAATTTAATTTTGTTCTTGGTTTAAGAGCTGACATTCCAATGTATCTTACTGATCCGGTAGATAATCCATTTTCAAGAGGATTAACATTACTTGATGAAAATGGCAATCCGGAAACTGTGAATCAGAGTAAACTTCCAAATGCAAAACCATTATGGTCACCTAGATTCGGATTCAACTGGGATGTTTCGGGAGATAGAACTACCCAGGTGCGTGGAGGTACTGGAATATTTACTGGGCGGATACCCTTTGTATGGGTAGGAAATGTTATTTCAAATCCCGGCAATAATCCTAATCTTTATCCGAATGTTGAAGAACAAATAAAAACTTCAGATGATGCCATACTTCAAACATCGTTTGATTTGAATGCTATGGTCCAAAATTTTGTTTGGCCGCAGGCTTGGAATACCAACATAGCAGTCGACCAAATGTTTCCTGCAAATTTCTTGTTCACACTTGAATTTCTTTATGGTAAAGATTTAAATGGTATTTACCTTAGAAATGCAGATTTAGCACCACCTATCCGTTTCCTGTCTGACGGTAGACCATATTATGGTGGAGATTTGCCGAGTGGTGATGGTGTACATGAATTAAATCCCGATGGTAAAGCAGGTGTCTATGTTATAGATAATGAAAGCAAAGGTTATAATTATAGTATAACTGCACAGTTACGACAGAGCCTTGACTTTGGACTTAGCTGGGGCCTGGCTTATACATATATGGAAGCAAAGAGTTTATTAAAATCCACCGAAATTGCAAGTGTTTTGTGGCAGGAGAATCCAACACAGGGAAATCCAAACACACCAACATTAAGTCACTCCGAATTTGGGCTCCGACATAGAATAGTTGGCCATGGAACCTTTTCGTTTGATTGGAACGAAAGCTTCACATCTCATTTTGGGTTATTCTTTGAAGTATCTGAAGGAAACCGATTCGCGGGCGCAGGTGGGAACAGGTACTCCTTTATGTACACAGGCGATGTAAATGGTGATGGATACAGTAACGATTTGATACATATACCACGAGATCAAAGTGATATTAATCTAGCCTCCTATACAGATGCTGGTGGTAATACAGTCTCGGCCGATGAACAATGGGGAGCACTTAATGCTTTCATCGAACAGGATGATTATTTGAAAGAACATAGAGGTGAAATTGCTGAGCGATTTGGCGCAGTTAATCCCTGGTGGTGGAATATTGATTTCAGGTTTATGCAGGATTTCAAATTTAAAACAGGAAATATGAATCATACGGTTCAATTAAGTTTTGACATCCTGAATGTTCCAAGTTTGTTAAGTATAGGAGGAGTAAGAAAAATTGCTTCGTCTGCTGCAACCAATCCTCTTAGTTTAGCGGGGTTTGATAGTATCGGTGATCCAGTTTTTAATTTTGATCCCAATCTTAAAGAAACCTATATAGATGATCCGGGAATATCATCAAGATGGCAGATGCAATTAGGACTAAGATACTTCTTTAGCATTTTGTAATTCCTTATTTTCATAAAGCCTCTGCAATAATGCAGGGGCTTTTTTATTTTTAAATGATTTTTATTAAAACTTATTAGGATAGAATAAAACGTTTTGCCCAGTAAAAACTCAGGAAAAATTTGTGCAATAATCTGGGATTATGATGGTACTATAGCAGATACAAGGCAAAAGAATTATAATGTATCCAAAAAAATTGTCTCAAAAATACTAAATGGCGATCCTACTAAAATTCCAGCATTAAGCTCACTAAATAATTATCATCAAGCTCATATTAAATCAACTAATTGGCGTGAATTTTATGCATCCAGCTTTAACCTGCAAGATGAAGAAATAGATGAAGCAGGAAAATTATGGACTGAATACCAGCTTAAAGACGATACCGAAATACCAATAATAGATGGCATAAAGGACGCTGTAAAAGCTTTAAATTATATACCGCAGGGGATTGTATCACAGAATTCAAAAAGTATAATTACTAATTGTTTAATAGAAAACAATTTACTCACTTATTTTGATGAAATAATTGGATATGAGCAGGTTGATTTGAAGCGGCAGAAACCATATCCGGATGGTTTGCTAATGTGTTTAGAACGATTAGCAAATTCCAGATCAGGATTTGTTTTATATATCGGAGATCACGAAACAGATGTGAAGTGTGCATTAAATGCAAATAATATTTTGAGCAAGAATAAAGCAGGAATAAAAATCATAAGCGTTGGTGCCTTTTATGGTTTTAAAGTAGATGCATCGAAGTGGAGTGATCTGCCGGATTATCAAATTCAAAATGCGGCTGATATACAAAGCATTATTAGTAAATATGATTGAGTGAACTTAGATAACTCGCTTCTTTAAACCCTTGCAATCTTGTAATTTTTTGTAGCAAAGTAAATCTCTTTAGCAAATGTTTTAATTACAGTGGCAACAGGAATTGCAAGCAGCATTCCTATTAAACCAAATAAGGTTCCACCCGCAATAATAAGCAGGATTATCATTAGAGGGTGCATATCCACACTCTTCCCAAATACAAACGGCTGCACAAAACCATTATCGAGCGCATATGTTAGTAAGACAATAAAAATAATTATAGGAACTTGAGAGAAATCGCCAAATTGTACTATTGAAATAATTACTGCCGGAATTCCACCTATGATTGGTCCGAAATAAGGGATGAGATGCCCGAGTCCTGCAATAACCCCTAGTGGCATTGCATTCTCAATGCCAATCATATAAAACCCAAAACCAATCATCACACCTACAAAAGTTGCATCAAATATCCAGGCACGTACAAAAAGCCCTAACTGCAAACTCACTTTCTTAAGTATCCAGTAAGACATTTCAAAATAACTGTTGGGCATAAGATTCAGTATTCCCTGCAGAATTCTCTTGCTATCCTTTAGCAGAAAAAAAGTAATGAAAGGCACAATTACAATTACTCCAACTACCGATACAATGCTCGAAAGCAAAATTGTAAAACTTTCGAATGAATTAACAAACTGGGAAGAGAAAAATGCCTGTACCCGGTTTGTAATATCGCCCCGTTCAAATATTGGAATATAATTTATTATTGCTGCCTCAATTGAGGCTAACGCATCAGTAAAATTAAAACCTTCCAGCTTGCTTATAAGCTGATCCATCTGATCAAGAAATTTTGGAATAACTACAGACAAGCTGAGGTAAAGAACCAATCCAAAAATACCAAAAGTAATTAGTGTTGATGTAAAACGATTGAAGCCCCTTCCTTCAAACGCGGTAACAATTGGTGCGAAGATGAAGGATAAAAGAATAGAGATGGAAATAATGATAATTATATCGGAGAGCAGGTATAAAAGATAGAAGAAAATTAATATACCAGCTAACCAGAGGATAGGTTTGATAAATTTTCTGTAAGTAATGTCGGGCATTTAATTTTACCGATTAAAAAGTGATCAGGAAACTGCTTCAATCCTTCTTATACCCGGTACCTGCCTTAGCAACGCTCTTTCAATTCCTGCTCTTAGAGTCATTCCAGACATCGGGCAGTTTTCACAATTGCCGGTTAGCTTTACCTTAACTGTCCCGTCATCGCTTACTTCTACAAGCTCTACATCACCATCATCTGCCTGCAGGTAAGGTCTAATCGATTCCAGGGCTTTTCGTATCTCTTCTTCCATATCATACCGGCTAATCTTCTTTAACTCAAATATCGTTCTATGAAAAGTTTAATGCAAGTTAATCTTCATCTTCAAGAATAATCTCTACTTTATCGGGTGAAGCAGAATTCCTCTTGTTTACCTGATCTGTTAAGACCCTGGAAATGTTCAGAATGATTTCCGTATTTTCTGAATCGGGCATACCCAAAACCATCGGTTTCCCATTATCGCCGCCTTCTCTTATACGCTGATCTATTGGTATTCCGCCAAGGAAAGAGATTTGTAATTCTTCAGCAGTTTTTTCACCACCTCCTGAACCAAAAATATCGTACCTGTTACCGGTATCGGGTGCAATAAAGTAACTCATATTTTCTATAATACCCAAAACAGGTACATTAACACGCTCAAACATTTTAAGAGCTTTCCGCGCATCAATTAGTGAAACCTCCTGCGGAGTTGTAACTATAACAGCACCGGTTAATGGAATTGTTTGTACAAGCGTAAGCTGTATATCGCCGGTTCCCGGTGGGAGATCGAAAATAAGATAATCAAGTTCATCCCACACAACATCGGTCATAAACTGTTTTATTGCGCCGCTTACCATCGGTCCTCGCCAGATTACAGGTGCATTATCATCAATAAGTACACCAATGGATATCATTTTAATTCCAAAAGCTTCTATAGGAATTAATTTCATGGATCCACCAACCTGCTTGATCTGCGGCTTTTGGTTGACGCCAAGCATAAGTGGAATGCTGGGTCCGTAAATATCGGCATCAATCAAACCAACTTTGGCTCCGTCTTTAGCAAGTGCAACTGCAAGGTTTACAGCAACAGTACTTTTACCAACGCCGCCTTTACCGCTTGCAACTGCAATAGTATTTTTTACTCCTTTAAGCAATGCTTCTTTTTGGGGCTCCGGAGGAGTTGCAACATTTGGTGATTTTAGTAGAAGATTAAGATCCACTTCTGTAAGAAAATTATATTCACCCTTAAGCTGATCAGTTATTCTTTTCTCTGCCGAATCAACATCAATTGAAGGAAGCGGGAGTGCTAAATCTAAAGTAAGCTTTTTATTATCAATTCCCATCCTCTTAATTGAATTAAGTGTAAGCGAAGCAGTATCAATACCAGGATCGGAAATATTTTTTAATGCGTTAAGTATATCGGTTTTTGTTATATCACTCATTCTATCATCTTTTTTTTGTTTGTTAAGTAAGGTTATAATTCTTTTAAATGATGTTGAAATTTTTAAATGATTTGTTGGGTCAGCAATTATGGTTTTACTAATTCGCCGCAGGTTTTAATTGAATGTTTCATCAGCCATTCCTGGCTGTTTACTTTTTTATCTCCATTTTGTATTGAAACAGCTTGATAGCACATATCCGGTAGCAGCTTTTTCGCTTTTACGTTATCTTTCATTGAAACTTTTGTTAAAGTCTTCACTAGCTCTGTTTTAAGTTTTGCATTTTCAATCGGGAAGCTGATTTCAACCCTGCGGTCAAGATTTCTCTGCATCATATCGGCACTGCTTAAGTAAAGTTCATCATTGCCCATATTATAAAAGTAAAGAAGCCGGCTATGTTCAAGGAATCTTCCAACAATACTTTTAACCGTAATATTTTCACTTAAATCTTTAACGCCCGGCACCAGGCAGCAAATGCCCCTTATGATTAAGTCAATTTTCACTCCGGCATTCGATGCTTCGTAAAGTGCAGAGATGATTGCAGGATCAACAAGTGAGTTAAGTTTCCAGATTATTTTCCCTTCTCCGCCGGAATTTATATTTTCAATTTCGCGCACGATCTTTTCAATCATTTTTTCACGCATGTTAATTGGCGCGGCTATCAATTTCCTAAAGTTAGTCTGTTTTGAATAACCGGTAAGGTAATTGAATATATCTGATGCATCTGCACATATATCTTCATCACAAGTAAAGAAACCGAGATCTGTGTAAAGCTTTGCGGTTATAGCATTGTAATTACCCGTAGCCATATGTACATAACGTTTTACGCCGTCAAATTCCTTCCGTACAACCAGGGTAATTTTGGCATGAGTTTTTAAACCAATTAGTCCGTAAACAACATGAACTCCGGCTTTCTCAAGCTCACGCGCCCAAAAAATATTATTCTCCTCATCAAACCTCGCTTTCAACTCTACCAGTACGGCTACCTGTTTTCCACGCAAGGCAGCCTCAATTAATGATTTAACAATTGGAGAATCTCCTCCAACCCGGTATAGGGTTTGTTTAATTGCCAATACATCAGGATCCTTTACAGCTTGCTTGATAAAATCTATAACAGGAGTAAATGAATGGTAAGGATGATGAAGGATTACATCTTTTTGTTTTATTACAGTAAAAATGTCTTCCTCTTCTTCAAAAGTTTTTGGAAGAACAGGGTAAAATGGTTTTTCTTTTAGTTGATGGAGAGGAAGATTGTAGAGGGGCATCACATTACTCAAACCTATAGGACCCCGGGAAACATGTACATCATCTTTTTTTATTTGTAAATTTTCTATTAATGTTTCCAGCATATAATCCGGCATCGTGCTAGAAACTTCGAGGCGCACTACTTTTCCGAATCTTCTTTGCCTAATATTCTCCTCAATTACACTAAGCAAATCATCTGCTTCATCTTCCTGAAGTTCAATATCTGTATCGCGCGTAATTCTAAAACGATGAGCTTCCACTATTTCCATTCCAGGGAACAGCAGCTGCAGGTTTGCTCTTATCAGTCCTTCAAGCCAGATAAACTTTGCACAAAACGTACCATTAGTGTCTTCGATTCTTTCAGGATTAATAATATTATCAACTTGAAGTAGGCGGGGTAAAATACTTGGCACCTTTACCCTGGCAAAATGAGTTTCTCCGTTAGGTTTACGTACTAAAATTGCTAAACTTAAACTTAAATTTGAGATATACGGGAAAGGTCTTCCCGGATCTAAAGCAAGTGGAGTAAGCACAGGGTAAATCTCTTTTGTAAAGTACTCATTTAATTTTACTTGCTCTTCAGGATTAAATTCAAGGTACCGTAAAATTTGAATATTATTTTCCTTTAATGCAGGAGTTATTTGTTCATTCCATAGATCAAAAAGCTGATCCCTCATCGGCTTAAGTAAATTTTCAATCTTTTGTACCTGTTCAGCCGGAGTTAAGCCGTCAATCGTAGGTTCAAGTATATGAGCAGCTATTTGTTCCTTCAAACCGGAAACTCTTATCATATAAAATTCATCCAGGTTTGAGGAAAATATGGAAACAAATTTTATTTTTTCTAGCAAGGGTAATTCTGGATTCAGTGCTTCTTCGAGCACACGCCGGTTAAATTCGACCCAGCTTAAATCCCTGTTGAAAAAATTATCCGGGTTTTTGTATTTTTTTAATAGCGATTTACTGTTCATGCATTAATTTTGTTCTAAAAGAATGCAAATATAACACTTTAACAGATGATAAACTGTGCAAAATCCGGTACATAATTAGCTGTGAGAAAAGGCACAGCTTACTTAATAGGAAGGAATGACAACATGGTCGAACTATTAAAGGGCAGAATTGAAATTATGAATAATAAAATTTCTTCGTTTAAAAATCCATTTGAAAGGGTGAATTATGATTTCCAGTAAGCGGGAGAGAGAATTATTAACACAGTAAATAATTCCAACCTGCCAAGCAGCATTAAAAAGCTTAGAATCCATTTTACAATATCGGGTAGATGAGCAAAATTATTAAGCGGACCAACCGTTCCAATTCCTGGTCCTACATTTCCTAAACAGGTTGCAGTTGCACCAATTGCGGTTAGGAAATCCAGACCAAGCAGTGAAAGTAAGGCGGAAGCAAAAACGAAAATCATAATGTAAAATATGAAGAATGCCTGCACATTCGATATTATATCGGGTCCAACGCTTTTTTCATTAAACCTTACAGGAATTACAGCACGCGGGTGTAATAATCTTTTAAGTTCTAAAAGACTGTTTTTAAAAAGAAGAGAATGTCTTACAAACTTTATCCCGCCGCCCGTTGAACCTGCACATCCGCCAATAAAGAGCAGGACAAAAAAGATTATTTTGGAAAATGGTGCCCAATGCTCGTAATCAGAAGAAACATAACCCGTTGTAGTAACCAGCGAGGTTACATGAAAAAGTGATTGACGGATTGACTCTTCCCAATTGAATGCTACTTCGGATAAATGAATAACTGTAATAAATAATGTGGCGCCAACGATAAAAAACAGGTAACTTCGGAACTCTGTATTTTGCTTAAAGAAACTAAACTTGCCGTGAAAGCTAAGATAATGAAGAGTAAAATTCATCCCGGCAAAAAACATAAAAAGTATAAACACATATTGAATAAAAGGTGAGACAAAGTGTGCGGTGCTTGCATTTTTTGTAGAAAATCCGCCTGTCGCCATTGTGGTGAAGGAATGATTTATTGCATCAAACAGATTCATTCCGCCAACTAAGAGTAAAACCATTTCTGTAAATGTGAAAATAACATAAATTCCCCAGAGCCGTTTAGCCGTTTCCTTTATGCGTGGATGAAGTTTATCCTTAGTTACTCCAGGTACTTCTGCTGCAAAAAGCTGCATACCGCCAATCCCCAGTAGGGGAAGTATTGCGATAGATAAAACTATAATTCCCATTCCACCAAGCCATTGAGTCAAGCTTCTCCAAAAAAGCAGTCCGTGTGGCACGGCTTCTATGTCTTCAAGAATAGATGCCCCGGTTGTGGTAAAACCGGACATGGTTTCGAAGAAAGCATCTGTGTAATTTGGTATTGCCCCGTAAATTATAAATGGCAGAGCACCAAACAGAGCCATTGAAACCCAGCCGAGGGTTACAATTAAGTAACCTTCCCTTTTACCTAACTCGCGGTCGTCGCTTTTCCTGGTGCTAATCCATGCCAGCAATCCTGTAAACGAAGTTATAATTGCAGCAATAATAAGAGCAATTATATCATCATCGCCATAATAGAGTGAAAAAGGAATACCGCTGAGCATAAGTAACCCGGTAAGGATTAGCAGCAAACTGATAACTTTAATTACAACTTTAAAATTCATTTTTTATTTGAAGAGTTTTTCTATTTTCTTAATCGCGCCAGGCAGCAGAAAAATGACAACCTTATCATCTGCACGAATTTTTGTATCGCCAACAGCTATTAAACTCTCATTACCTCTAATTATTCCACCGATAATTGCTTCTTTCGGAAAATCGAGATCCTTTACCTGCTTCTTTGTTATGGGTGAATTTGGTTGTGCAATATATTCTAAAACTTCCGCATCAATCCCTTCCAGCGAAGTTAAAGATATAATTTCACCTTTACGTATAAACCTGGAAATATTGTTTGCCGCAAGTAGTTTTTTGTTTATAAGTGAATCTAAACCGATGGTTTGTGTTAGCGGAACGTAATCGGCTTTATCAACCAGTGCAATGGTTTTTGTTACACCAAGGTGTTTTGCCATAAGGCAGGATATAATATTTGTTTCTGCATCATCGGTTACAGCAATGTAAGCATCAACATCAATAATTCCTTCCTGTGCAAGCAGATCAATATCTCTTCCGTCTCCCCTTATAATGAGAGTGTCTTGCAAATCATCAGCTAAAGCCAGGCTCTTCTCCTCATCTGATTCTATTAGCTTAACTTTCATCTTATCTTTTAAGAGTTTTGCTACCCTTCGCCCAATCTTGCTGCCGCCAAGTATCATTATGTTGTTAAAGTCAATATTTTCTTTTCCAGCAAGTTTAAGAACTAACTCAATTCCTTCGGGTTTTGTGATGATAAAAATCTGGTCGTTCGGGAGAAATTTATCTTTACCCATCGGGATAATTGTTCGAAAGTTCCTATGGAGTGCAACAATTCTAAAATCAAAGTTCTGATGTTCCAGAGCAATTTCACTTACAGTTTTTCTTATAATCGGTGCATTTCTATCCAACCTTAAACCAATTACCGAAAGCTTACCTCCCTCAAATTCCATAACATCTGTTGCAGCAGTTCTGTTTATTAAATTAAAAGTTTCCTGCGCGGCAAGTTCTTCCGGGTAAATCATAAAATCAATGCCAAGCTCGGTAAACATTTCTTCAGTATCCTTTTCCAAATACTCGGCGTTTGCTATACGTGCAATTGTTTTTTTTGCGCCCAGTTTTTTTGCAAGTATTGCACTGGTAACGTTTACCTCCTCAGAAGAA
Organism: uncultured Ignavibacteriales bacterium; assembly: GCA_965511205.1. Taxonomy (GTDB): domain Bacteria; phylum Bacteroidota; class Ignavibacteria; order Ignavibacteriales; family Ignavibacteriaceae; genus JAZGGS01. The sequence continues at coordinate 11,521 of CBEPPX010000022.1, forward strand.
GTAACACCAACGAACAGATCGGCTTTATCAACCTTGGCTTCCTTTAAAATTCCTATTGAAGTTGATGATCCGGTCAAAGTAAGGACGTCAGTCATTGAATCGGTATAAGAAAGCCGCCGCTGATCCTGATCGATTGCAATTATATCGTGTTCATCCTGCGAAAGTTCTTTTGCCAGATGATACCCCACATCACCCATTCCGGCAATAATTATTCTCATACTTTTCTATGCCTGTATAAATATTTAATAATCAATCTCTAAATTTCAACACTTAAAATGCAAAATACAATTGAAATTTTTAAATAGTCGTCAGAAGACAGGAGTCAGCAGACAGAAACGGAAATATTATTTAAACAATTTTGTTAGTTTATTAGTTAAAATTTCTTATGTTTTACATTATTTATTAGTATAAAAATATCTCAATCTACTTAATAACCTAGAACAATTAATTATGAATGAAATTAGTTGTGTAATCATAACCTTTAATGAAGAAGAAAACATCCGCAGATGCCTGCAAGCTCTAGACTGGTGTGATGAAATTGTTATTGTGGATTCAGGAAGCAGTGATAAAACCCTGGAAATTTGTAAAAATTTTAATTGCAAAATTCATCATAATAATTTTAACGGCTACGGTGAGCAAAAACGTTTTGCAGTTTCATTAGCAAAAAATGATTGGATTTTAAATGTTGATGCTGATGAAGTTGTAAGTGAAACATTAAGAGAAAATATTTTATTAGGATTAAATCAAAATCTTAAAAATGTGAATGGATTTTATCTCTCCCGTTCACTTTTCTTTTTGGGAAGACAATTTAAATTCGGTAAGGAAAGTAAAGAATATTATATACGATTATTTAATAAAAAATTCGCTAATTTTACTGAAGATAAAGTGCACGAGGGCGTGATTGTTAACGGCTCAACAGATAAATTAAGCGGTGAACTGCTGCACTACAGTTACAACTCCATTCATCAGTACTTCGAAAAGTTTAATAACTATACTACACGGGCAGCACAGGAATTATTTGAAAAAGGAAAAAAAAGAAGTTTATTATTTACAATACTTGGTTTTCCTGTTTACTTTTTTAAGAACTACTTTATCAACAGAAATTTTTTAAACGGCTGGCAGGGATTTTTATGGGCGCTCTTTTCTTCCTGGTACCCTCTAGTAAAGTATGCAAAGCTTTGGACTTTGAGGAATTTGAAGAGTGGGAATTCGTGAAAATTAGTGGCTAACATTCTCTACCACGAATTAACACTAATTATGCTAAATCTTTTATATCACTAAATATCTTCTGAAAATTTTTTGGCTTTCTTTCTTTCCAGTTCTCTTTATGATATGCAAAACCTGCAACTAATGGCAGCGCAAGAGTAGCTTCGGAATAAACCATCTGCTCATAAGTTGTTTCAATTTTCCCCCAGGAGCTCGCTTCTTTAAGTGTAGAACCTGAAAGAGCGCCATCACGTTCATCTGCAACAGTAA
>CBEPPX010000023.1:0-12657 GCA_965511205.1 uncultured Ignavibacteriales bacterium
ATGGAGGTTAAATGAAAATAGCAGTTTGTGTAAGTCATGTTCCTGATACTGCTACAAGAGTAAAAGTTGGCTCCGATGAAAAAGCAATTGATCCGGCAGGGGTTACATATGTTATAAACCCTTATGATGAATATGCTGTTGAGGAAGCGCTTAAAACAAAGGAATCGATAGGCGGTGAGAGCGAAGTTATTGTGATTAGTTTAGGCGGCGACAGCAGTAAAGAATCTATAAGAAAGGCACTTGCAATGGGTGCCGACAGCGGTGTGCTGCTGAAAGATGATAACCCCAGGGATTCAATTGGTATTGCTAAAGCTTTGGCTGAAGGGATTAAAGCAGTAGGAGCTGAGCTGGTCTTTTTCGGTAAGCAATCTGTAGATTATGATAATTCCATTACCGGGCAGTTAACAGCAGAGTTATTAAATTATTCCTGCGTAAGCGTTGTTGTAGATTTTAAAATCGACGGCAGTAAAATTACTGCAGAGAGAGAAATTGAAGGTGGGCGGGAAGTTGTACAAACTGAACTACCTGCAATTATCACATGCCAAAAGGGATTGAATGAACCCCGTTATGCCTCACTTAAAGGCATTATGGCAGCCAAGAAAAAATCAATTGAAGAAAAACCTGCTGCAGATGCTGAGCAGATGAGCGAAGTAATTAAAATGCATATGCCTCAGCCAAAACAACCTGGTAGAATTATTGGTGACGACAGTTCTGCAGTTCAGGAATTAGTTAATTTATTAAGAGAAGAAGCAAAAGTAATTTAAGGAATAAATTTTATGGCAGCAAAAATATTAGCTATCCTTGAACAAAGAGATGGTTTATTAAAACGTTCGGCATTCGAAACAGTTCAACAAGCATCGCAGCTAGCTAAGGATCTATCACTTGAAGCAGAAGCCGTTGTTGTTGGCGGAGATGTCGAAAATTTGAATGAAATTTCCAATTACGGAATCGCTAAAATAGTTCATTTAAAGAGTTCTGATCTCTCGGGTTACTCCTCCTCAGGTTATACTTCTGCAATTAGTGATTATGCAAAAGAATCTGATGCCGATTACCTCATCTTTTCCAACACATCACTTGGTAAAGATTTAGCCCCGCGGGCTAGCATTCGCTTAAGTGCGGGTTGTATAATCGATTGCATAAAGCTGGATTGCTCATCCGGGGAACTAGTGGCTACACGCCCTGTTTATGCAGGTAAAGCTTTAGTTGATATTAAATTAAACTCTTCAAAAAAAGTTATTACTATCAGACCAAATGTTTTTAAGGCGGTTCCTTTAGATACCCCTTTAAATCCTGAAATAGAAGTAAAAGAAATCTCTTCGCCAGATTTAAAAACAAAGGTTATCGAAATAAAAAAATCAGAAGGCAAAATTGATGTGGCGGAAGCAGATATTATTGTGTCCGGCGGAAGAGGGATGAAAGGACCGGAAAATTTTCATCTTGTAGAAGAATTAGCTGAGGTTCTTGGAGCCGCTGTAGGGGCATCCCGCGCCGTTGTAGATGCAGGATGGCGTCCACACGGCGAACAGGTAGGGCAAACAGGCAAAACAGTTTCACCAACTCTTTATATTGCCTGCGGAATTTCAGGTGCAATACAGCACCTTGCAGGAATGTCTTCTTCAAAATATATTGTTGCAATAAATAAAGATAAGGATGCACCTATCTTTAATGTCGCAGATTATGGAATTGCCGGCGACCTTTTTGAAGTACTACCGGTTTTAACTGAAGAAATTAAAATGATTAAATAATAACAGCAGGAATTTTTTAGTGCAGAAAGTTCAATGCGAAATACTTGGCTTATCCTCCAGCCCTTCTACGGGCGGCGCGTATGCAATACTTTTAAAAGAAGTTGATGGTAAAAGAAGACTGCCTATTATTATCGGGGCTTTTGAAGCACAGGCAATAGCACTGGAAATTGAAGGGATAAAACCCCCGAGACCTCTAACACACGATCTTCTTAAACAACTAACCGATAATCTTGGTGCAACTGTTGTAGAAATTAATGTCGACGAACTTAGAGAAAACACATTCTTTGCTAAAATTATTCTTGAACTTTCCGGATTAACCCAGGAGATCGATGCCCGACCGAGTGATGCTATTGCGCTTGCTGTAAGAGCACAGGCGCCTATTTACGTTTCTGAATCGGTTTTGGAAACTGCAGGATTTTTACCATCGGATGAAACCGAAGCGGTTGAACTTTCCGATCTTGATTTGGGAACTGAAAAAAGTAAAAAGAAACCTCAATCAAAAGAAACCAGGTTAGCCACGCTGCAAAGTAAATTAAGAGAAGCTATTGAAAGTGAAGAGTATGAAAGAGCGGCGAAGATTAGAGATGAGATAAAAAAGTTAACAAGTGATAATTAGTTTTTTAATTGAATACTTTTTCACCAATTTTACATTCCAAACATTTTTCCTTAACACAGTAACTCCGGAATAATTCTATCATTCCCTGGTAATAAACACTTTTCTTTTTCATGCTGGTAAGATTTAATGTGTCGCCAACCTGGTTTACGAGCTGGTTGCTGCTTTTTTGAGTATAATTTATATACAAATTCCTTATGTTCCTTGCCGCCTCCTGCTCTGAAAAGATTTCGAAGTAAAGAGATAGAACCGGTAAGACAACATTTACAATTATCTCGTCTGCCCTGGATAATCCGATAAAATATTTTAGTTCCTCTTTTGCTTTTTTATCAAAAGTAAAATGATTTTTCCAGTAACCCGCGCCATTAACTATGATTATATTTCTAATGTAATTTGTTACTTTTTTAGTTGAATTTTCTGACTGGGTAAGGTCTATAAATTTCTTTATCAATTCATCTTCTATGATTCGCTGAGCTAATCTAGAGCCACCAGAGATGCGCAGTGTTGGAAAATTTTGTGGACGAAGTTTGAAAAAATGCCAGCTTTCAGGAGAAAAAGTTGGACCATCATATTTATCTTTAACTTTATCCCATGTTTCAACAAGCTCTCTAACATACTCTGAAGTAGCTTCATCAGAAAATGAAAATTCGGTTGGTATTAAACCGCTTACATTAAAGAGTGAGCTAGCAATTACTTTATCAAAATTTTCTTGGTTGGAATAATTCTTCAGGAATTCAATATTAACTGCTTTGGCAAGTTTCAGCATAATATCTTTGTTCTTAGAATAACCAAGTGCTTCAAAAATCATTTCGTAAACAAGCTGCTGCCAAATAACCTTATCATCAAAATCACTAGGTGAAAATTTCTTATTAAAAAAATCATCACTAAAATCGTATCTAACAATAGGTTCCCTAATATTCATCTCTTTCAGGTAAACCATTTCCTTCAGCCGATCAAAAATACTCTTCGTTTTATTCTTAAAGCGCACTGTTCCAAGATTAAATAAAAAGTTAAGTTTTTCCTTTTCAGCAACCAAAGAATTTGATTCCGCACAAGGCATATTGAATGTTCTATTATTTCTTTCACTACTGATAGCATCCCTTAAGCTGTCCTGAAAGTTTTTATCGAGAAAATCTACCAGGCAAATCGATTGTACCTTCCTGCCCTCTTTTGTAAGAACATAATTCTGATTTTTTTCGTTTGAAAGGACAACATGAAGTATCACTTTATTGTATTTGCTATCAATATAATGACCATGGGTTTTCCAATCGGAATGTAATGTATCTATCTCTACATCACCAAGGTAAGTGATGTTGCCGATTCTAATTCTTGCACTAAGAAAATCCGGACCAGCCAATTCTTTATTTTGCAAACCGGGATCGATAATTTCGATCGATTGTGAATCAGCAGTGGAGAGAGATTCTTTAAATTTTTTTTCTTTCCAGATTTCGTAAAGAAATTTTTCGTGAACTTTCATAATTAAAGTTATCTAACTATTCCTTCGAGTAATAATTTTAATGTATGCAAATATTGAACTCTCAAGGCCAACATATCCTCAAAAGGATTGTTTGTAAATAGAATAAATATATCCTAATAAAAAATGAAGGAGCAGCAAAAGAAATTATTTTCAAATATCATAATTTATCCCCCTTCCCGGGTATTTTTCTTGAGGTGAATTTATATAAACAAAACTAAGAAATGGAATAGAAAGAAGCGCGCATGAAATAAATTATTTTAACAAAATCTCACTTATCTGGCTATTAAGATTTTCAAGCTCGTTCGCTGCCTGCCTATCGAAATCATCTCCATTACTTTTATATATTATTCCCCTGCTAACATTTATTAGGTAATTTTTTCTCTTTATAGTTTTAAAAGATTCGATCACATCTTGTAGGCTGCCTCCCTGCGCCCCAATACCAGGCAGAAGTACAGGCAGATCAGCAAAAAGTTTAATATTTTCTCTTAGCTCATCTGCATTTGTAGCACCGAATACAATCCCGCAATTTTTTTTCTCATTCCATTCTATCACTTTAGAAATAATTTTCTGAAAGAGAAAAGTTCCATCTGATAGCTGAAGTTTTTCAAAATCATTTGCACCAGGATTGGAAGTTAATGCCAGAATAAAATGAAGCTTTTCATCATAATCTAAAAAAGGAACTATAGAATCTTTTCCCATCAAAGGATTTAGAGTTGAGGCATCAAAACTTAATGATTCGAAAATTGATTTTGCATACATCTTTGAAGTGTTGCCAATATCACCTCTTTTAGCATCTGCAATAACTAAAATATCTTCGGGAATAGAAGAAAGAGTTTTTCCCAGGTTAGTGATTCCTGCAGCGCCATCTTTTTCATAAAATGCAAAATTTATTTTGTACGCTGCTGCATTATCCCGCGTAGCTTCAATTATTGCTTTGTTAAAGCTAACAACAGGATTTAAATCTATTTTTATGTGATCAGGAATTTTATTTATATCCGTATCTAAGCCTACACAGATAAACTTACCTTCATTATTTTTCTTTTCCAGTTTTTCTAGTGCGTTCATAAATAATATTTAAGTATAATTTTTTCTTGTTCTGTAAATATTTGCAACGATACCCAGCATAAACATATTTACCAGCAGCGAGCTTCCTCCGTAACTTACAAACGGTAACGGGATACCTATAACCGGCATTATTCCCACTACCATTCCTAGGTTAACAATAAAGTGAACGAAGTAAACCGAAAGAATTCCGATTGTTACTAAACTAAGAAACTCATCTTTAGAAGAATAAGCAATTTTAAGAATTCTTGTAAAGAGATAAAAGAATAAACCAAGAATTATAATACTTCCGATGAAACCAAACTCTTCTCCTATTACGCAGTAAACAAAATCTGTCCATTGTTCCGGTATAAACTGAAGCTGCGTTTGGTGTCCGGATAGAAATCCTTTCCCAGTTAAACCGCCGGAACCAATTGCAACTTTTGCCTGTATAGAATTGTAACCCGAACCGAGCGGGTCAGACATAGGATCTATAAATGCCAGTATTCTTTTTTGTTGATGCGGGCTGAGGGCTTTATAAACATAATCAGTAAAGAACCCGGCAGCAAGGTTTAATGCAAAGATGGATCCACTGAAAAAAATATTCTTCTTAAAGGTAAAAAGAACAACAACAATTAATGCCAGCGAAGCTAAAAAGTAAGCCATCCCGAATAGTGAAGCCATCGCTACAAAGACAGGCGAAAGAACTACAAACAATCCAAACGAACTTATTCCTTTCCAGAAGATGATGGTTATTATCATTCCAACAAATACCAGGGCTGTTCCCATATCGGGCTCAAGGAGGATTAGCATAACAGGAAATAAGCCGATAGCCAGCGTAAAAAGTAAGTCTTTAAGCGAATCGATGTTTAGGTTATTTTTAGATAAAAAGAGAGCCATAGCAAAAATCGTAGTTATCTTTGCAAGTTCGGAAGGCTGAAATCCTAAAAACCCGATTGAGATCCAGCTTCTCGATCCGGAAATCTTTTTACCGATTACCAAAACAACTATTAATAACAGCAGTGATAATAAATAACCGGGTATCGCAGCAACTTTAAATGATTTTGTAGGAAGCGAATAGGTTACAAAAAATATGATTAGGGCAAACAGACCCCAAATAAGTTGCTTCTGGAAATTTCCCTGGGCTGATGGATTATTAACCGTTGAGCTGTAAATAGCTGCAAGACCGGCAATAAATAGTATGATTACCGGGAATAACAATCCAAATTCGAATTTATCTTTTATGCGATAATCAATTCTCAATCTAGAAATCCTGGTTTTCAACTTTTGTTATTGTTTCATCCAATTTGGATTTATTCCTTTTTAATTTGTTAAGATAAACCTCAACAATTTTTTTAGCGATTGGTGCAGCGTGTGTTCCACCAAAGCCAACATTTTCTACCACGATTGCAAATGCTATCTGTGGATTTTCGTAGGGTGCAAATCCTACAAACAAAGCATGATCTTCACCATGCGGATTTTGCGCCGTACCGGTTTTACCGCAAATCTCAAAATCTTCTGAACGAATATGTGTTGCTGTACCTTTGCCATTTACAACTAAAAACATTCCTTCTTTAACAATATCAAAATACTTTTGCTCTATGTCTACATTTTTCTCTTTAAATTTATATTTCATCAATTCACTTGCTACTTCATCAAAATAACCTTTAACAAAGTGAGGCTCGAAGGTTTTGCCGTTATTGGCTAAAAGTGCAACGTACTGCACAAGCTGTATAGGTGAAACACTTACTTCGCCCTGTCCTATTCCTAAACTTGCCATAATGCTGCGAGGCCACTTTTCACCATAAATTCTTTCATAATATTTTTCATCGGGAATAAGCCCTTTACTTTCTTCACCAATATCTATATTCGTTTTATTATTGAAGCCAAACCTCTCGGCATATTGTTTCCAGCGTTCCATTCCTATTTTATAAATCAATTGGTAAAAAAAAGTATTGCACGATTTTTCAATCGCAGTTATAACATTAACACTTCCGTGAGATCCGTGGCATTTAAAAAATCTTCCGTAAGTAAATCCACCGCCGCAAAAAAATGTTGTAGAAGTAGTTATCAAACCAAGATCCAAAGCTGTTATAGCCTCAAACATTTTAAAAGTTGAACCGGGTGGTTTAACGGACATTGTGGCCCTGTTAAAAAGTGGTTTTTCGGGATCGCTGTAAAGTTTAGATAAAAAATCTTTTGATGTTAAGTATGAAAATTGGTTTAAATCATAATCAGGTGCGCTAACGAGCGCAAGAATTTCGCCGGTTGAGGGTTCAATAGCAACCAGTGCACCTCTTTTCCCAATAAACTCTTCTTCAGCAACTCTTTGCACATCGGCATCTATGGTTAAAACGAGATCACGCCCCTTTAAAGAAGGATCATCATCGGCACCATTTTTATAACTGCCGATATTTTTTCTTTTTGAGTTAACCAATATGAAGCGTTTTCCTTTAGTCCCCCGGAGATCTTTCTCATAAGTTTTTTCAATTCCGTTGTGTCCTACATTATCTCCTTGCCGGTAATATTCCTTTTCAACTTCTAACTGCTTTGCAGAAATTTCTTTAATGTAACCAAACATATGTGAACCGCTTACGCCTGCGGGATAATTCCGATGCATTTCAATTATGTAATCAACGCCGGGTAAATTATCAGAATTTTCTTCAATCCAGGCAACAACATTAAAATCAATTCCTTTTTTAATCTTAATAGGAAGGTATTTGGAAAAGTGTTTATTTTTTTCAAGAATACTTGATATAAAACCGGAATCGGCATCAATAACTGTTTCCAGCAAGTTATTAAGATTTTTATCATAATTGGAAGGGGTGATACGAAGGGTGTAAGCGGGACTGTTGCGAACAAGCACTTCCATATTCCGGTCATAAAATATTCCCCGCAAAGGAGAAATCACAACCTGCTTAATACTATTATCAGAAGATTTCAACTCATAGGATTCGTTGTTTAAAATCTGCATTTCGAATAAGCGAAATCCTACAACAGCCACACTTATTAAGATTGCAAAATAAATTATTGTTCTACGCTGCAGAGAAGCAAAACTTTCCGATTTCAATTAAAATTCCTCCTGTAAGGAAAGACAATAAAAATTGTACTTACAACACCAGTGTACAATGCCGGCAGCAATGCCTGATCGAAAAAAAGTTTGAAAATGTTTGTATTAAAATCTACTGCAGAAAAGAACGAGTAGATAACCGAGTCAATTACAGCACAGAGCAGAATTATAAAAGTAAAAGCATAAGTGTTCAGGAATTTTTCCCTCTGTGTTTCTGCAGAATAATAACCTGCTACAAATCCAACAACCGTTTTCGAGAGCATCATACTGCCTAATAAAGTACCTGTTATCAAATCGAAAAGAAAGCCATAAGATGCACCTAAAACGGTTCCGTAAATCTGCCCGTATGAAATTGCATAATACACCAGGAGAATCAGGAGCAGATCAGGAATTATTCCATTAATAGATATTAAGGGAACAACGGTTATTTGAAAAAGCAAAACCGGGAAGAAAAATATTATTGGCAATACCTGAATGAATCGCATATTATCACTTATTGTAGAAGTTCAATTCTAAATTTTCTTTCTGCTTGCTTTGTACAATTCCGAGCACAAATACATTTTCGATATTTAGAAGATTAGCGAACGGTTTTACTTTAACACGGCTAAAAATTTCAGTTTCAACATTTCGCATTTCTGCAACTATCCCTACCGGAATCGGCACTGGCACCAAATAACTTGCTTCGGAAGTAATAATTCTATCTCCCGCTTTAAAATCATACGTTTCAGGAACATTAATAATCGCAAGTTCCTCGCCATCCCAGCGCATTATACCATGAATTCTGCTTCGTTCATTTTTTACAGTTAACTTTAAATCAATATTTTCTAAAGTTCGCACTATTGCAAAATCTTCGGAAGTAGAATGGACTATTCCAACAATTCCCTGGTGATTTATAACCGGCATACCAGGTTTAACGTTTTCTCTTCTCCCAACGTTTAAAGTAAATGTGTTATTTGCTTTGGAGAAAGATTTAGAAACTATGTTGGCAGGAATTAAAGGAAATGCCGAAGTATCTTTGAAGCCCGCCAATCCTCTAAATTCTTCATTTAATATTCCGTACTCACGAAGTTTACTTACCTGCAGCATCAATTCAGAATTTACCCTGCGCAGCTCCTCATTTTCTGATTTAATATTAGTAGTGTTGAACAGATCGGAAACAATTGAGGTAACAACAGCAAAGCTGCCAAAAGCAATAGCTCTTACTTTTTGCACCTCCTGGTTTTTATTTTGAGAAAGGATAATAAGACTGGTTATTACAAGAAAGATAAGTACAATATATTCTTTAAAATTTTTCCATATCTTAGAAAAAAATTTTATCATTAATACCTTCTGCTACGTATAAGTACTTTCGAATATTCATTCAAATTATCAATTACAGCTCCTGCTCCTCTAACAACTGCAGTAAGCGGGTCTTCCGCAATATGAACAGGCAGGTTTGTTTCCATCCTGATTCTTTCATCCAATCCTTTTAATAAAGCACCGCCACCGGTTAGCATAACGCCCCTGTCCAGGATATCTGCAGAAAGTTCAGGCGGGGTTCGTTCAAGGGTTTGTCTTACGGTATCAACTATCTGAACAATCGATTCATTAAGCGCTTCTCTAATCTCTACAGAACTTACTTCGGTAGTTTTAGGAATTCCGCCAACAAGATCCCTTCCTTTTACCTGTATAGTAATTTCTTCTCTAAGAGGAACAGCAGATCCAACCTCGCACTTAATAGCTTCAGCAGTTCTTTCGCCGATTAGTATGTTGTGGTTTCGTTTGAAGAATTGCATGATTGCATAATTCATCTCATCACCAGCAATGCGTATCGATTCTTCATTAACAATACCTGATAGAGCAATAACTGCAATTTCCGTAGTCCCCCCGCCTATATCAATTATCATATTACCAACAGCTGCAGAAACATCTATTCCAATTCCTATAGCAGCAGCCATCGGTTCTGCAATAAGGTGAACCTCTTTAGCACCGGCATGTTCTGCACTATCTCTAACAGCTCTCTTCTCTACTTCGGTAACACCACTTGGAACAGCCACAACAACTCTCCTGCTGCTTAGTGCCCCGGCTTTTACTCTTTTAATAAATGCTCTTATCATCCCCTCGGCAATTTCAAAATCTGCAATCACACCGTCTCGCATAGGACGGACAACTCTAATCTCCTTATGTTCCCTGCCTTGCATTTCTTTGGCTTTATTACCAAGTGCAATTATTCTTTTTGAACTTTTATCAAAAGCAACAATAGAAGGTTCATTGAGCACTACACCTTTACCTTTTACGTAAATAAGTGTATTAGCAGTTCCCAGATCCATTGCAATGTCGGTAGAAAAGAAATCGAAAAAACCCATTTTACCTCTTAATGTTTAAAGTGTCTTATACCGGTAAATACCATTGAGATATTTTTTTCATTTGCAGCATCAATAACTTCCTGGTCGCGCACCGAGCCACCGGGTTGTATCACTGAAGTTGCACCACATTTTATAATTTCAACCAAGCCGTCTGCAAAAGGAAAGAAAGCATCTGAAGCGACAACAGAACCTATTAAATCCAAGCCATGTTCCTCAGCTTTCATCTTTGCAATCTTCACAGAATCAAGCCGCGACATCTGCCCGGCGCCAACACCCAATGCAGCTTTATTTTTTGCAAAAACAATTGCATTCGATTTTGTATTTTTAGCGATTTTCCAAGCAAATTTCAAATCTTCCAGTTCTTCAGCAGAAGGTTTTTTTTCAGTAACAACTTCTAAATTATCCGCGATTAAATCAACCCTGTCACTATCCTGTTTTATTATGCCTCCTGGAATATTCCTGAAGTTTGCACTTTTTTCAGTAACTGGTTTTATTTGTTTTACCAGCCGCCTGTTTTTCTTCTTCTTTAAAAGAGGTAAAGCCCCCTCGGTAAAATCCGGAGCGCAAACCACTTCTAAGAATATTTTGTTAAGGGCTTCAGCAATTTCTTCATCAACTGTACCTGAGAATGCAACAATACCGCCAAAAGCAGAAACAGGATCGCATTTAAGCGCTTCATTATAAGCTTCCATTAAGTTGCTGCCAATTGCAGCACCCGCAGGATTATTATGTTTTATAATTGCACATGAATTTTCTCCAAGCTCTTCAACCATTTCTACGGATGAAACAAGATCTAAAATATTATTATAGGAAAGTTCCTTTCCATGCATTGCTTCAAAATATTTATTGAACTCCCCGTAAATCTCTGCTTTTTGGTGCGGGTTTTCGCCGTACCTTAAAGATTTATCAACAGGATAATTTAACCTTATATGTGTTGAAGGGATAGAATAAAAATTTTCCAGGTAATTTGCAATATAAGTATCGTATTCGGCTGTGTGAGAGAAAGCTGCTACTGCTAAATTTTTTCTTGTTTCAGCAGAAATCTCCCCGCTCTCCAATTCTTCTAAAAAATTTTTGTATTGTGAAGGATTGGTAAGAATGGAAACGTACTTATGATTTTTAGCAGCAGCTCTAACCAAGCTTGGTCCACCGATATCAATATTTTCAATTACCTCTTCTTCAGTAGCATCCGGATTTTCAATTGTTTTTTTGAAAGGATAAAGATTAACACAAACAATATCAATCGGCTCTATTGAGTTAGCAATTGCTTCTTTAATATCATTTTCATTACTGCGGCGCATTAATATTCCGCCAGTTATTTTTGGGTGAAGAGTTTTAACACGTCCATCAAATATTTCTGGGAATCCCGTTATACTCGAAATTTCTGTTACTTTAATTCCGGAGGATGAAAGCTTTTTTGCAGTATTACCGGTTGCTATAATTGTATAGTTTTTAGCAACTAAACTTTGTGCAAGTTCAATAATATCAGTTTTATCTGAAACGCTTAGTAAAGTAAATTTTCTCAATTACAAATCCATTAGGGTAAAACAATAAATTAGTTAACTTAATACTTTAACTCTGCCGTTTTCTATTGTCACTTTTTTAAGCGCTAACTTTTCTATAACATCTGGCAACAGGCTGTGCTCAATTTTAAGCACCCGTTCAGCAATTTCTGCGGGTGAATTAACATTAGAAATATCAACACAGCGCTGTGCAATTATCTTTCCTGTGTCGAAAGTTTCATCAACAAAATGAACTGTTGCACCAGATACCTTTGCCGAAGAATTAAATACTGCTTTGTGAACATTTGCACCATACATTCCTGATCCACCAAAGGAAGGAAGAAGAGCAGGATGGATATTTATTATTCTGAACTCAAAGGAACTAACAACATCTCCGGGGACCAATTTTAAATAACCAGCAAGAACAATTAATTCAATTTCCAGAGATACCAGATTGTCTTTAAGTTTATTATTGTTGATAAAACCATCTTTATTCCCAATACAATAAGTTGGGATAGAAAATTGTTTTGCTATTTTGAAAGCTGGACAATCGGCTTTATCACTGAAAACAGCTTTAACTTCAGCAAGTTGTCTTAGTTTAGGGGAATCTATAATTGCTTTTAGATTTGAACCCCGACCCGAAACAAAAACAGCGACAACCAAAGTATTATCAATTATAATTAATTATGCAAAGCTACTTAATCAACTAAAGATAATCAATAATATTCTACTCAAAACTAACCTTAAGGTTGGAATTGAGACGAAAGCGAATAGATCAGATTTCTAAGCTTGTTCTGGAAATGAAAATCGTTAAAATCATTAGCATAACCAAGGAACAATTGGGTATCTAAAATGCTGCCCAAT
>CBEPPX010000024.1:0-12422 GCA_965511205.1 uncultured Ignavibacteriales bacterium
CTATTTAAACGAGGAATTATTCCTGTTGATGTTGCTTTACTAAATGTTTCACTGCCGGATGAACATGGCTTTTGCAGTTATGGTGTTGATGTTGGAACAATTAAAACGGCAGCTGAAAAATCAAAAATAATAATTGCCCAATGTAACAGCGAAATGCCAAGGAGTTTGGGAGACAGCTTTATTCATATAAATAAAATTGATTATATAGTTGAGCATACTGAAAAGATCCAGGAACTGCCCCAGGTCGATCCAAATGCAAGTAAAGAATTACTTGATGTTTATGACAGGATAGGAAAAAATGTTGCTGAGTTAATTGAGGATGGTGCTACACTGCAAATGGGCATAGGAGCTATTCCCGATTCGGTTATGCGATATGCAAGGGAACGGAAAAACCTTGGCATTCATACCGAGATGTTTTCCGATGGCATAATTGATCTGGTTGAAGAAGGAATTATTAATGGTGAAGAAAAAACTCTGCATCCCGGTAAAATAATTGCTGGATTTGTTCTGGGTACACAAAGAGTATTCGATTTTATTGATAACAACCCGGTTATAGAATTTCATCCCCAGGAATATGTAAATGATCCGTTTATAATAGCGCAAAACAAAAAAATGGTAGCAATAAATTCCGCTATCGAAGTTGATCTTTCAGGGCAGGTTTGTTCCGATTCTTTCGGACCCAAATTGTATAGTGGTATTGGCGGGCAGGTAGATTTTATACGCGGTGCCGCCCGTTCGGAAGGCGGCAAGCCGATTATTGCTCTTCCTTCTGTTACCAAGGATGGAAAAACTTCCCGTATTGTTTCACAACTTAGACCCGGCTCCGGCGTTGTTACTTCCAGGGGTGATGTTCACTACGTTGTTACTGAATATGGTATTGCCCAGCTCTTTGGTAAATCCATTAAAGAAAGATCCAGATCTCTTATAGAAATTTCACATCCTGATTTTAGAGATGAGTTAGCAAAATATGCCAACGAAATTTTCCATATCTAACTGCCTATGATAGCTGTAATTGGTGATATCCACGGATGTTTTTTTACCCTGGAAAAACTTTACAATGAGATTATAAGCAGCTATCCCGGAATTCCAATCTGCTCAGTTGGTGATTTGGTAGATAGAGGTAAAAATAATTATGAAGTTATTGAATTCATAAAGAAGAACCGGATAACTTTTACAGCCGGTAACCACGATCTTATGTTTTACTATTTTATTAAACATCCGTCAAGCCCTCTTGGAAGGTCCTGGATTTATAATGGTTCTGAAACAACATTGGATTCTTACAGCAATCGTTTTAAAGAAATGAACCTGCATCTTAATTTTATTATTAAAGCGCCGCTTATCTTAAACCTGGATGATTGTTTTATTTCTCACGCAGGTATATCAGGTTATTACTCAAGGAAACTTGGCAAAAAACCATTAGATAATATGGACAAATTTAAAAGTATTGTTGAGCCTGAGTTAAACAACGAACATGGAATTTTGTGGACGAGAGATAAACTGATGAACCTGGGAAAGCTGCAGGTAGTTGGGCACACAAGTTTTGAAGATGTTTTTTACGAAAAATCGAGTAATGCTGTTTATGTTGATACAAGAGTATATGCAGGGAATAAATTAAGTGCTGCAATAATCGATAAAAGTAATATTATTGAAACTTTGTCCATTGAAACTGATCAAAGAGATATTTGACATATTTAGCTAAAAATTAATTATTCATATCGAAAATCCATGAACAAAACGACTAATCTTATTTCCCAAAACTCACAGGACTTTATAAAGATTCTAACTTCAAACAATATTTCTAGATTTTATTTTATTTATGATGTTAAGCAAAAAAAACTTTTGGCTTCACATTCAATTTTTCAACCAATAGCAGATTATTTTTCTGAAGATAAAAGAGATTTTATTGAACACGAAGGAATGTTCTTTCAAGTTTCTAATAAATATGAAATGCTGCTTGGTGCCTTTATTCATCGTACTAACCGCGGACAAGCTGCCGGCGGAGTTAGATTCTGGAAATATGATAACATTGAAAGTTATTTTAGAGATGGTTTACGTTTGGCTGCTGGAATGACTTTTAAAAATGCTCTTGCCGGTTTGTGGTGGGGTGGGGGAAAAGGAGTGATTTTGTATAACCCTGCTTATGAATGGAATGATCCTGATGTGCGTCATCATATTTACAAAGAATATGGTTTATTTATCTCTTCGTTAAAAGGATGTTATGTTACTGCAGAAGATTTAGGAACCTATGTAAAAGATATGGTTGATGTTTTTTCAGGAACCCGGTTTACAACTTGCATTCCACCTGAACTTGGCGGAAGCGGTGTACCGGCAATCCCTACTGCAAAGGGAGTGGTTTGTGGGATGGAAGCTGCTATCGACTTCCTTAAACTTGGTTCACTCCAGGGAAAAACGGTTGCCGTGCAGGGGCTTGGTCATGTTGGAATTCCCCTTGTTGGGTTTTTATTTGAAGAAGGAGTAAGCAAAATTATTGCCTGTGATGTAAATCCTGATAACGTAAAAGAAGCAGAGGAAAAATATAAAGACCGAAATATTGAGTGCAGACTTGTCGATATTGATAATACGTCAATTTTTTCAGAAGAATGTGATATTTTTTCACCAAACGCAACTGGAGCAATTTTAAATCCCGATACCATAGATAAAATAAGAGCTAAAATTATTTGTGGTGCTGCAAACAACCAATTGGAAGATCCTGAAAGAGATGGAATTCTTCTGGCAAAAAAAGGTATTACCTACATACCCGATTTTCTTACCAACAGGATGGGAATTGTTAATTGTGCAAACGAGCAATATGGATATGTTAATAATGATATGATGATAGAGCAGCACTTTGGCAGAGACTGGGAATATTCAATTTATAATACCGCAATAAAAGTTTTAGAGGAATCAAATTCATCAAACAAACCAACAGCAGAGATTGCATTAAAAATTGCTGATGAATTTTCTAAAGTGAATCACCCAATCTTTGGGCACAGGGGAATGGAGATAATAAAATCTCTTGGTGAGAACGAATGGCATTTAAATTAAAAGTATTTAGTGCTAATTAGTTACATAGCAAATCAGCAGTCTTATTTTTATTGCTACAATATAAATTCAGCATAAATAATTACGCTCCAAGTGATTATATTTCAACTCTAAAAAAGATAATAAAATCAAGTTTGTAAAAATGGGCTATGAAAAGGTTACGATTTAACAACATTAGTATAAATTTTAGTATTCTAGTGCTGTTCTTATTTGTCACTGCAAAATTAGTATTAGCCGAAGAAGCAGACTCTACAGTCATTCCTACTATCGATTCTTCAAAAGTATCTCTTTTAAATTCTGTCCATCCATATATAAACGGACCTGTTACCGAAGCGTATCATCAAACTGCGGGTGAACAATTAGAAAAACCGTTTAAAGTGCAGGTTCTTTATAATGATGAAGAACCTATGGAAGAATGGCCCGTTTACTTTTCAGTTATTGCAACTCCTTCCAAAGCCAAAGGAACCAATCTTACTGAAATAGTTGTATTTACAGATAAAAATGGTTTTGCTGAATCGTTTGGTGTCCTTGGTTCAGAAAGCGGTGATTATGAATTTGCTGCAAGGATTAAAAATGGCAGCGACCAAAATGATATTGTATATTTTAAAGCTTATGCGCGTAATGCAAGCTGGATATTCTATTTAGTAAGCGGGCTTGTTGGTGGTCTCGGTCTTTTCCTATTCGGTATGGGAATGATGAGTGACGGAATGAAAAAAACCGCTGGTGGGAGATTGCGGACTTTACTTAGTACAGTTACAAATAACCGGCTTATTGCTGTAGCCGTAGGAACTTTTGTTACGATGATAATCCAAAGCAGCAGTGCAACTACGGTTATGCTTGTAAGTTTTGTTCAGGCGCAGTTGATGACTTTTGCACAGTCTATTGGGGTTATCCTGGGTACCGGTATCGGAACAACGATTACTGCCCAATTAATAGCATTTAAACTAACTGATTATGCGTTGATAGTCATCGGTATCGGTTTTGGAATGATGTTTTTGTTCAAATCGAAAAAGTTAAAGAATGTTGGCGAGACAGTACTCGGTTTTGGATTGCTCTTTTTCGGAATGTGGGTGATGTCTAATGCTATGGAACCTTTAAGAACTTATGAGCCATTCATAAACCTGCTGCTTGAGTTGGAAAACCCGCTATTAGGAATTATTGTGGGAGCAGCTTTTACTGCTATCATTCAAAGCAGCAGTGCATTTACCGGAATCATTATTGTCTTGGGCAGCCAGGGATTGATAACTCTTGATGCTGCGATTCCCTTAATACTAGGTACAAATATAGGGACAACAATAACTGCTGCTCTTGCAAGTATACACACAAAAAGAGAAGCAAAACGTGTTGCTCTTGCGCATACCTTATTTAGAGTATTCGGGGTATTACTGTTTGTTTGGTGGATTCCATATTATGCTGACATAATAAGATCGATTTCTCCATCGGGCATGGAAAGTTTAACAGGCGCAGCATATCTTGCAGAAGTAGTACCACGGCAAATCGCAAATGCACACACAATTTTTAATGTAGCACTCACACTTATTGTTTTACCATTTACCACGCAAGCTGCTAAGTTTATTTATAAATTACTTCCCGATAAAGCTGAACCGGAGGAAGAGGGTGAATTTAAAACAAAATTTCTTGAAGAAAGCTTAATTTCTACTCCTACATTAGCTTTAAGTCTTGCTAAAGCTGAAACAATTCATATGGCAAATAACGTTAAAGAGATGGTGGATAAAATACTACAGCCGTTCTTTAAATATGATGAGGATGTGCTCGACGATATTCGGGATAAAGAAGCAGAGGTAAACTTTCTAAATGTTCATATAAATAAATATCTAATGAAAATAAGCCAGGAAAGTCTTGCCGAGGAACGTACAGACGAAATTTTTCAGATAATGCATAGCGTTACTGAACTTGAACATATTGGTGATATAGTAGAAAAACGGCTTATTCCTCTTGCAGAAAAGAAAATGAATTTAAATGTTGAATTTTCAAAAGAAGGGCAGGATGAAATAAAAGATTACCATCTGAGAACAATAAAACAAATTGCTAGATCAATAGAAGTGTTCAAAGATGTGAACCTTAAAGATGCAAAGAGGATGGAGAAAAAATATAAGAAATACAGACTGATGGAAATGGATCTAAGACGTACACATTTTGAAAGACTAAAAAGTGATATTCCCGAAACAGTTGCGACAAGCGAAATCCATTTAGAACTGATTGAATTGCTAAAACGAATAAGCAGCCATGCAACTAACATTGCAAGATCACTTTTAGAACTTAAAAGTGAAATAGAGAAAGAAGTAACACTTAAAGTGCAATTAACTCAACTGGAAAAGAAGAAGAAGAAAATTAAAGAAGATGAACAGGATGAGACTTTTGAAAATGATAACAAACAGATTGAAAAAGAATAGTATCTTCAATAAATGTTTTAGAAGATTCAAAATTATCATTTCAACCAACAGCACAAATTACTGATGAACATACTATAGAGAATCACCCAGATCTCAGAGAACAGAGGTAAACGGATGATTTAAATTAGTATGAGTAATTTCCAAAATACCATTACTTGCCAATTAAAAACATTAGCTAATCGTTAAGTTTATTTTTCTTGTTATTCTCCTAAAATTGCTACAATTTATATGTGATAATTAAAATTTAGTTGAAGGGAAAATTCCTTGTTGCTAATTTTTTGTGTTAACACTGCTCTCCGAACATTCCAGGAATCATTCTTAAAAAATGTTCTATTAACAATTACGAGGTTACTATGAAAAACTTATTTTTACTATCTCTCATCGTTGTTCTGGCATTATTAGTCACACCATTAAATGCTCAAGTGCATATACAAATTGGACCAAAAGTTGGCGTTAATATTGCTAATTTTTCAGGTAATGATGCAACTATCAATGGCCAATCTCTAGATTCAAAGTTTGGATTTGGTGGAGGTATATTCGCTCTCTTTCAGTTTGGAAATATAATTGGTGTTCAACCCGAAATTTATTATACGATGAAAGGAGCATCCACAACAATAAATAACGTTGATGTAACATTTAATTTTGACTATGTAGAAGTTGCACTTTTACTGAAGGCTATCATACCTGTGGAGGGAGCAAATGTTAGACCTGCTATTTTTGTAGGTCCTGTTCTTGGATTTAATTCAACTGCAGAAGTCGAAGGCGAAGATAATGGTCAATCAGCTACGGAAGATCTAAGTGAATTTGTACAAGATACGGATTTTGGTTTAGCATTTGGTGGTGGAATTGGTTTTTTAGTTGGTGGTCACGAGCTAGGTGTTGATATAAGATATATTTTAGGATTAAAATCATGGGATGATTCAGACGCAAACGATGATGTTAAAAATTCAGTAATTAATTTTAATGTTTATTTTGGATTATCAGTGCTATAGAAATACAAATCATTCAAGAGATTTCGTTGGGATTAAGAAGATGGTTTTCCTTAATAATTCTATAACGGATAAATGTTTGTGAAATAAAAAAGGCGAGTATTTTTATACTCGCCTTTAATTTTTGGGGAAGGAGAACTATTAATACATTCCGCCCATACCACCCATATCACCCATTCCACCGCCTGGCATAGGAGGCATTGCGGGTTCTTTTTCTTTCTTCTCAAATACAGCAGCTTCGGTTGTTATAAGAAGTGAAGAAACAGAAGCAGCATTCTCTAATGCTATTCTTGTAACTTTAGTAGGATCGATAACACCCGATTTAATTAGATTTTCATACTCTTCACTAGCAGCATTAAATCCGAAATCATCTTTACCTTCCATTACTTTCTGTAATACAACTGATCCTTCAAGACCCGCATTATTAACAATTTGTCTCAATGGTTCTTCAAGAGCTTTCTGAACGATCTTGATTCCGGTAGTTTGGTCAAGGTTTTCACCTTTCATCTTTTCAAGATCTTTCATTGCTCTAACCAATGCAACGCCACCGCCTGAAACTATTCCTTCTTCAACAGCAGCACGGGTTGCGTGAAGAGCATCTTCAACACGGGCTTTCTTCTCCTTCATTTCAATTTCTGTGGAAGCACCTATTTTAAGCACTGCAACACCACCTGATAGTTTTGCAAGTCTTTCCTGTAGTTTTTCTTTATCGTAATCAGAAGTTGTTTTTTCAATCTGTGCTTTTATTTCATTTATTCTTTTCTTGATGTCTTCAGTTTTCCCAGCACCTTCAACTAAAGTAGTGTTATCTTTATCAATAACAACTTTCTTTGCTGTTCCAAGATAAGAAATAGTAGCATTCTCTAACTTGAATCCTCTTTCTTCAGAGATTACGGTACCGCCGGTTAATACGGCAATATCTTCCAGCATGGCTTTTCTTCTATCGCCGAATCCCGGAGCTTTAATTGCAGCAATCTTTAATGTGCCGCGTATCTTGTTAACTACAAGTGTAGCCAAAGCTTCACCTTCCAGGTCTTCTGCAATTACCAGCAGCGATTTTCCCTGCTGTGCAACTTTTTCGAGTACAGGTAAAAGGTCTTTCATTGCAGAGATCTTTTTATCGTGGATAAGAATTAATGGATCTTCAAGAGCAGCTTCCATCGATTCTGTATCCGTAACAAAATAAGGTGAAAGATAACCGCGGTCGAACTGCATACCTTCAACAACATCTAAAGAAGTTTCTGTACCTTTTGCTTCTTCAACTGTAATAACGCCATCTTTACCAACTTTTTCCATTGCATCAGCAATTAATTCACCAATAGAATTATCATTATTTGCAGAGATAGAACCTACCTGTGCAATTTCATTTCTTCCTTCAACATCTTTGCTAACGGATTTTAAATAATCAACAACTTTGCTAACTGCAACATCTATTCCGCGCTTAAGATCCATCGGGTTGGCGCCTGCAGTTACATTCTTTAATCCTTCCCTGTAAATTGCCTGTGCAAGCACTGTAGCAGTAGTTGTACCGTCGCCTGCAACATCACTTGTTTTAGAAGCAACTTCGCGAACCATCTGGGCTCCCATGTTTTCAACAGGATCTTCAAGTTCAATTTCTTTTGCAACTGTAACACCATCTTTAGTTACAGTTGGTGCACCGAATTTCTTTTCAAGAATAACATTTCTACCCTTTGGTCCCAGGGTAACTTTAACAGCGTTTGCAAGTTTATCAACACCTCTTTTTAAGCCGGTGCGGGCTTCGCTGTCATATTCAATTAATTTAGCCATATCTAATTACCTTTATTTTATTTTCAATTTAAATCCAATTATTTAGGAATAATTGCGAAGATATCACTCTCACGCATTATTAAATATTCCACTCCGCCAAGTGTTACTTCGGTGCCGCTGTATTTTCCGTATAACACCTTGTCGCCAGCTTTAACAGCCATTTTTACCAGTTCGCCGTTATCAGCAACTTTACCAGGACCTGTTGCAACAATGGTACCTTCAACTGGTTTTTCTTTTACAGTATCAGGTAAAATAATTCCGCCAGCTGTCTTTTCTTCAGCTTCCTTAGGTTGAATAACAACCCTGTCTGCAAGCGGATTAAGATTTATTTTACTCATGGTTTTTCTCCTATTTTTTGTTAGAATATTGTTAGCACTCTTAAAAAGCGAGTGCTAATATAGTGTTATTGCCGATCTTTGTCAACTTCTAAAATCTGCTTTTTTGGTCTGTTTTATAAACATATTTGTGATATCACAAAATAAGATGATATATTTAATAAGATAATCTGGGAATTAAATTTTAAAAGGCAAGGAATAAGAAAGATTGAATATAAAGCAGGAAATTAAAAATCTAATCGAGATTATCAGGAACATGGATAGGAAGGTTTTAATCATCTTTCTTGCTGTTGCTGTGCTTCAAACGGTTTCCTGGTATTTTACTTCAAGGAGGTTTTTCAGGATTAACTTTTTCCCAACCTATCAAAACTTACCCGATATTTTCCTTATCGAATATCTCTACTGGTTCATCGGTGACTTCTTCACTTATTTTCTTTTGTCAGCTGTTGTAATAAAATTTATTCTTAAGGAAAAGCTTACAGATTACGGTTTAACTTTTGGTGATTACAAAACCGGTCTCCGTTTCACTTTAATATTTTTAATTGTGATGCTTCCGTTTGTATGGTTTGCATCATCATCTTCTGAATTTGTTGCAAAGTACCCTCACCTGCTTTCTGCAAGAAGCAACTGGGGTGAGTTTTTAATTTATGAATCCGGTATGCTTATCTATATGTTTTCGTGGGAGTTTATCTGGCGTGGATTTATGCTTTTTGGTTTAAAAGAGAAATTTGGATATTATGCAGTGTTGATGCAAATGCTGCCGTTTGTAATTTTGCATAACGGGAAACCGGCGCCTGAAACTTTTAGCGCAATACTGGGTGGAATTGCTCTTGGTATTCTTGCTTTAAGAACAAACTCCTTTCTATACGGGGTTTTTGTTCATATGGGTATAATGCTTTTAATTGATTTTATTTGTACAATTCGTTTTCGAATTGGGGATTACGGTGTAGGATTTGATTCACTTTTTAATATTTTAGGTAAAATATTCTGAGGTAAAAATGAGATTTGCTTTAAACATTGATCACGTAGCAACATTGAGAAATGCAAGGGGAGAGGAACAACCTGATCCGGTTACCTGCGCATTAATAGCTGAGCAAGCCGGGGTTGATGGAATAGTTTTTCATCTGCGTGAAGATAGAAGACACATAACTGAAAGAGATGTTAGGCTGCTAAGAGAACTTGTAGCAACAAAACTAGATTTTGAAATGGCAGCAACGGAAGAGATCATAAAAATTGCATGTGATGTAGGACCGGAACTTGCTACAATAGTCCCTGAAAAAAGGCAGGAACTTACTACCGAGGGAGGGATAAATGTTATAGATAATGAAGCATTGCTAAAGCAAACCATAAATGAACTACACGATTCAGGAATTGGTGTTTCATTATTTATCGAACCTGATATCGCTCACATAGATGCTGCCGCAGAAATTGAAAGTGATTTTATAGAAATTCACACGGGGGTTTTTGCAAATGCTGAAACTGAAGAAGAACAGTTTGATGAACTTGAAAAAATTCGAGGTTCAATTAAGCATGCAAAAAAACTTGGCTTGGGTATTAATGCCGGTCATGGTTTGGATTACAATAACATGAAGATTTTTAAGGCACTAGAAGAGGTTGATGAAGTAAGCATTGGGCATGCTGTTATTGCAAGAGCAGTGTTTGTTGGAATAGATGAAGCTGTTAGGGAAATGATTCGGTTGATCAACAATAAATAGACTTGAGGACTCTTCCAATTTTTTCATTAATTAAACTTTGCTAGAAATTTGTGTTCCGCTAGAAAATAGAACGCTGACCTGCCTGCCGGCAAGTAACACAGATCAAACTGATAAGCACAGATCTGCAAAATCAGTGTCATCAGTGTCGCATTAAACTATAGTAAAAAGTTTAATTTTATGCTTCTATAAAATGAATTAAGTGAGGCATTCCTAAAGGATAAACATTAAAGCCAATCTCAAACAGTTTTTTATGATCCAGGATATTTCTTCCATCAAAAATAAAAGCCGGCTTTTCCATCTCGTCATAAATCGCTTTGTAATCCAGGGTCTTATATAAATCCCATTCTGTAAGAATAGCTATTGCATGTGCATTTTTTGCAGCTTTGTAAGGATCCACTTCATATTCAATTAAATTGTTATAGTCCATCAAATCGTTTTTAGCATTTTCCAGTGCCTGTGGATCTGAAATAACAACGTGAGCTTTTTCTTCAAGCAATTTTCTTGTTACGTAATATGCAGGCGATTCCCTTGTATCGCTGGTGTTTGCCTTAAATGCGAAACCAAACAAAGTAATTTTTTTATTTGTAACAGTATTAAATAATGCCTTATTAATGTTTTGTACAAACCTGTTTTCCTGGTAGTCATTCATTGTTACTACGCTCTCCCAGTAAGCAGCAACTTCATAAAGACCAAAAGTTTCACACAAGTAAACCAAGTTTAGAATATCTTTTTTAAAGCAAGAACCACCGTAACCAACACTTGCATTTAAGAAATTATTACCTATACGTTTATCTTTCCCAACTGCGTAAGCTACTTCCTGAACATTTGCATCTACAATCTCGCAAAGAGCAGAAATGCTGTTAATGGAAGAAATTCTCTGGGCGAGGAAAGAATTAGCAACAAGCTTGGATAATTCAGCACTCATTAAATTACTTGTGATTAATCTATCCGGCGGAATCCAATTTGCAAAAATGTTTACAATTTCGCTTCGTGCCTTCAATCCACTTTCAGTTTCCTTCGAACCAATTAATACACGGTCAGGATTTTCCAGGTCTTTAATTGCTGTTCCTTCGGCAAGAAATTCCGGGTTAGAGACCACTTCAAATTTTAATCCTTTATCGTTTGCACTAAGTACTCTTTCCATAGCAATTGCAGTTTTAACAGGAAGTGTACTTTTTTCCACAATTATTTTATCCGATTCCGCAGCACTGCGAATATCCCTGGCACATTTTTCCCAGTATTGAAGATCAGAGCTTTTACCAGCTCCTTCACCAAAAGTTTTTGTCGGAGTATTTACAGAGACAAAAATGATTTCAGCTTCTTTAATATTTTTTTCTAAATCTGTTGAAAAGAATAAATTTCTGCCGCGTGCTATTTTAACAACATCAAGTAACCCGGGTTCATAAATAGGGAGCTTATCGGATTGCCATGCTTTAATTTTTTCTTCATTGATATCTACAACTGTTACCTTATACTGGGGACACTTAGCCGCAATCATTGCCATTGTTGGCCCACCAACGTAACCAGCGCCTATGCAAAGAAGATACTTCTCAAATTTTTTATCTGCCATTTATAAATTCTCCAATTTTGCCTATTAAAATTACTTAACGAATGCCCTCATTATGGGTCTTGTTTCCGATCGTCTTAATTGTTCTTTAAAACCAGCTTTTAAAAATGCAGAAGCTAATCCCGTCCAGGCAAATGCATCAGGCATTTTATCTTTTTTAGGTTCTACCGGGTAGCCTTCCAAAATTCTACCGCCTTGTTCTTTAACATATTTCTTGGCTGCTTTTAAAAGTTGAACACTTAATCCAAGGTTGCGATAACCTTTTTTGATAAAAAGACATACAACCGACCAAACAGGTTTATCATCAATCCGTTTTAGAATTCTCGAATTTTCCAAAACCAGGAAATCATCTCTTGGAGCAACAGAACACCAGCCAACCGGTTCAGTATTTTTAAATGCAAGTATTCCCGGGATCACACCGGAATTAATTAATTTTTTCATTTCACGTTTATTTCCGGTTCCCTTTTGTGCTTCATAATCTTTTCTTTTCAATCTCCAGTACATACACCAGCATCCACCGCAGGCACCACGCTCACCAAATAATTCTTCAAAGTCGTTCCAGTTTTGTTTAG
>CBEPPX010000025.1:0-11899 GCA_965511205.1 uncultured Ignavibacteriales bacterium
TGATGGTGATAAAAAATTTCCTAAAACTTTAGATGATGATAACTCCAAGTTTACAGATGTCGGTAACATTGGAATTACAATAACCAACTTTGGAACTTATGGTCACGGTTTTGCTCTATGGCCGGACCAGCCAAGTGCGGAATTTCCTTTAGGAAGTGGAATTGAACATCTATTCGATGGCGGATTATATATAGGTGCTTTTATCGCTAATGATTCACTTGGCAGTGGAAGACTCGGACCGTTTGTAACTTCAGGAGCTGTAGATGTTGCATCTGTTTCACGAACAGGTGGATTTGAATATACAAATGCACCAGGTTCCCACATACTTGAAAGGTCATCATTATTTGACTCAAGATTTTTCAATCCTGATGCAATTTCACACCAGGATTTTTTAATGGACTTTGATGATACCAGCAGAACATATTTAAATGGTGAACCAATACCGAATCATGATCCTTTAGGTGTATCAATTCACCAGGAAACATATGCCTGGAATTTCCCTTTCGCCAACTTCTTTGTGATTTTTAATTATTGGATAAAAAATGTATCAGATAAATACCTTGATAGTGTTTACGTTGGATTATGGACGGATACCGTTGTTCGCAATACAAGGATAACTGGCAGACCTTCAGGAAGTGCTTTTTACAATAAGGGCGGTAATGGCTATAACGATTCCATCAAAATAGCGTATGAATTTGATGCTGCCGGAGACCTCGGGTTTTCTGATAGTTATATTGGTATACAATTTTGTGGTTCGGAGCCCGATCTTCCATTATCTTTTCCACTTGGTTTATCAGATACCATACCTTCAGTAAATTATGTTACCTGGCAATTTCGGAATACGGATGATCCCAATTTCTTTGCTCCACAGAATGATGTTGACAGGTATAAAAAGATGCAGGGATTTTTCGGCGGGAATAACAGATGGAGAGACGGAATTACACCTCAACTTATAAGAGGACCATCGAACAGATCAACATTTATTACAAGAGGTCATTTTAAAAGTATTGCTCCTGGCGATTCGATTAACGTGGTGTTTGCCATAGTTACAGCAAAAAAGTTCGGGCCGGATCCTTCTAATCTTGATACTGAAGATCAAAAAAGAAATTTGTACACTAATGCTGACTGGGCCTTGAGAGCTTATTTTGGGGAGGATAGAAACAGAAACGGAATACTAGATTTTGGTGAAGATCTTAATGGTGATGGTGTGTTGACACGTTATATATTACCGGCACCGCCATTGACACCTTTAATTAAGGTAATACCTGATAATCAGAAAGCTACTATCTATTGGGATAAAAGGGCTGAGGCTTCAATTGATCCAATCTCCGCTGAAATGGATTTTGAAGGGTACAGACTCTACCGTACTCAATCCGGATTTGACCTAACTGAAAACCAGGACATTCTCGCATCTTTAGTTTCACTTGCTACATTCGATAGTTCTGCAAATGGAGTCGATTTTGATACCGGGTTTGAGTTTGTGGAATTAGACGAACCGGTTAGTTTTCCGGGTGATACCACTCAGTATTATTATAAGTTTGAATTAGACAATTTGCTGAATGGATGGCAATACCTGTTTTCGGTAACTGCTTTTGATGAAGGTGATCCTTCAAACAATCTCGATCCGCTGGAATCAAGCCCACTGGCAAATCTTGGAAGAATTATACCGGGCACACCTCCTGTAGAAGAAGCCGACGTAGAAATAGGAGTTTATCCAAATCCTTATTATGGAGAAGCTTACTGGGATGGTAATCAGGAAAGATTAAGGAAGATTTACTTTTTTAACTTGCCTGCGGAGTGCGAAATTACTATTTATACACTTGCAGGTGATATTGTTCGTAGAATTGAACATAATGAGTTTAGCAACGGTTCCGATATAAGATGGTTTGAAACATTTGCAAGTGATGGCAAGCAAAAGATGGCTGGAGGTGAACACGCCTGGGATTTAATAACGGATAATGATCAGGCAATTGCAACAGGAATGTATCTCTTTGTTGTTGAAAATAGACGTTCCGGTGATATTAAAACAGGAAAATTTTTGATAATAAAATAATTTAAGGAGAATGAGAATGAAAAAAATATTTTTACTTATATTCCTAATGTTCAGCACAATGATGATGGCGCAGACGTATCCACTTGTTACTATTGAAGAAATCCAAGCAGAGTCACCCTCACTCTATCTTGGTGATACGGTAAGAGTGCAAGGATTGACTATGGCAAGAGTTCTTGTTGATCCCCTTTTAGATCGAAGACCAATTCTTTGGGCTGGTTCAAGATGGCAAACTTATCTGTATGATGCAAACGGGCAGACATATCCAAATCTGGATGGTATAGTTGCTCTACAACACGATACCACTGGTGCGGCACAAGGAACTTTTTATGATTTGGTAGATTCGGCACAAGTAATTGAAGTTACAGGTGTAGTTGGGGCATTTGCTACAACTACTCAGCTAAACCTATTAACTGATCCTGTAACACCAGTCACAACAATTAGTCAGGAGCCATCTCGAGTTGCACCAATTGAACTCAGTATTACTGATTTTATGAATAATGGAACATTGGTGCCGGATGGTGCTCAATATGAATCTATGTATATAATCCTCCGAAATGTGATTTCAAGTGATAGGAATACGGGTGATGGTTCATTCAGGATAAATGATGGGCAGGGAAACTTTCTTACGATGTATGATCAATCAGGATATTTTACATTGAGAGGACACAGATTGACTGGCCTAACAAATTATGACCCACCCGCTGATGGTACTTTTATAAATTTCTTTCGAGGATTACTACAGGTTCGGACGACTGGATATTACATAATTCCAATTTATCCAGGTGATATTGATATTTCTTTCACTCCGCCAGCAATTTCAGAAGTAAGAAGAAGTCTCGGTGAAGTGATGACAAACCAGGGAGTTACAGTTACGGCAAACATTGTTGATAGTGATGGCACAGTTGATTCTACAAAACTTTATTACAGGGTAGATGGAGGAGCATATACACCAGTAGATATGATTTTAGGTTCGGGAGATATTTATTCAGCGCCAATTCCTGGTGTAAACAGTGACTCCGCAATGGTTGATTATTATATTTGGGCAAAAGATAACGATGGCAATGTTTCCACAGTTCCTGCAAACCCAACTTCACCTCAGTTTTTCTATTTAGTTCTTAACAGGAATGTGAGAATTCAGGATGTACAGTACAATCCGTTCGATACCGATGTGAGTGGTTATAATCATTACTATGTAACGTTAACGGGAACTATTACTGCAGATACCTCTGATTATCCTGGAACAGGAACGACATCCTATCGAGTATATATGCAGAATGGAGAAGGTCCCTGGAGTGGAATCCGGATCGGGACAAGACCCCCGCTTGGTAATGATGTCTCTGCCTTATTAAAAGGAGATAATGTTACAATTACTGGATTCGTTTGGGATGATTCGATAACTCCTACATTTAATGTAACCAGGATTGACAGCATCAATAATATTATTATAAACTCCAGCGGAAATCCAATTCCAGGTTTTGCCGATCTCGCAACCAACGATATTGGCTTGGGAGGATTTGGTACAGCAGATAAAGAAAAATGGGAGAGTGTTCTTATCAGGTATAACAATTTAATCGTAACTAATGAAAATGCAGATGGACCCGCCAATAATTTTGGTGAGATGTTAGTTGATGACGGAAGCGGGGATACGAGAGTTGAGTTGGAAGACGGAGATCACAGTTATCATAATCTTTCAGATCCTTTACGACCAATTTACATAATGACCGGTTCAGGGTTTGATGCTTTGTCAGGACAATTATATTATTCTTTTGGCAACTACAAACTAGTTCCGAGGAATGATGGTGACTTTGTAGGATTCGTTACAGATGTAGAAGGACTCGAGCAGATTCCTACAGAGTATAGTTTAGCACAAAATTATCCTAATCCGTTTAACCCTTCAACAACAATAGAGTATTCACTACCTGAGAGTGGAGATGTTACACTGAAGATTTATAACTTGATTGGGCAGGAAGTAAAAACTGTATTAAATAATCTTTATCAATCTGTTGGTACTCACAGCGTAGTATTCAGTGCAAGTGAACTGCCTTCAGGAATATATTTTTACAGTTTTAAAGTAAATGATTTTGTTAAAGTTAAAAAGATGATATTATTGAAATAGATTTCTCTTTCCGGCTTCCTTAGCTGTTAATAAAGGGAGCATGGGTCAGAGTTAATATCTTTAAATAATCATTGCATAGCTGCCCTGGTATTTCAGGGCAGTACATCGATATAAAAGCGTGATTTAATTAGCAAGTGCGAATGAAAAAACTTTTACTGATTTCTCTCTTAATAACTTTGTTCATCGGAATATTTTCTTGTACTGAAGAAGGTGTAAATGATCCGGTTGGAAACCTACCGCCTGATACTGGATTGTTCCTTTATCCTGATAGTACCATTTTACCTCAACAAAGCAGATTAACTATTCATTGGTGGGGTGATGATCCTGATGGCATAATAATCGGCTATTACTTCTCATGGGATAATATAAATTGGGAATTTACTTCTTCAAACGATAGCTTATTTGCTTTACAAATTGGTGCTGTTGATACCACATTTACTTTTCGCGTTTCCGCTGTAGATAATGGAGGAAATAACACCTATGATAGTGAAATCTTGAGGAACGGAATAAACTTTGGTCCTGGACCTTTTATTGATGAAAATGATAACAGTGTATTTGATGATGGAGAAAAGTTTTTTGATATTGGTTTAGTTGATGCTACCCCTGCTACGTTTGATTTCCCTTTAAGAAACAGCTCCCCTGAAATTGACTGGAATGAATTAAGTTTTCTACCGGAAACCTCTTTCCCTGCAATGTCTTTTAGCTGGAATGTGCAGGATATAGACGGCGAAGAATCAATAGTTGCTATAAACATCGCTTTAAATGATACTGCGAATGCAGCTAATATTATCTCTCTTGATGGAGCAGTAAGGACAATTACAATTCGCACTGATGATTTTACTAATCCTACACCACAAATGGAAATACTTATTGAATCCCAGGCAGGTAATATCCATTCTGAACTTTTACCCGGTTTGCTGTTTGATTCAGATAATAAATTTTTTGTTCAAGCGATGGATATCTCTGGAGCCAAATCAAATTTCATTTCTTTACCTGACTCAGGTAATAGTTGGTACGTTAAAAAACCGAAAGGTAATCTGCTTGTCATAGATGATTATGAAACAATTGATAACTCAGACGATTTTTATGATTCAATACTTGATAGTCTTAGCTTATCAGGTAAATATGATATTTATGATATCCATACTCAGACACCCCCATTTCTAAATGTTACTTTTTTTGAAACGATTAAACTTTTTGATTACCTGTTTTGGTATACCGATAACGCACCATCACTCGATCTAGCTAGCTTCGCAACTCAAAATTATTTGTCCCAGGGTGGTAAAGTGTTCTTTTCAATGCAGTTTCCGCAGTTTTTCAGTGCAATTGATGCAAGCAGTTTCATCCCGATTATTCCGGATAGTGTAGATTTAACAAGTACACTATTTCCAGGTGTTGAAATAGCTTCCGATACTACTGATCCTGCATACCCCAATTTAACAACAACCGGAAATATTAGAAGAGTAAAATCATTTTATCTTAATCCATTTACAGCCAACCCGATTTACTATTACCCTAATGGTGAATTGAACGGTTTCGCAGGTTTTACGAATACTTCAAAAACAGAGTTTTTTATAGCATTACCTCTCGATAGATGTAATGGTGGAGAAGGAAAAGTTAAAGAATTATTTGAGAAAGTTCTGTTTGATGATTTCGGATTAGTACCATGAAAAATATATTGACAATACTTACTCTTTGTCTTTTAATCGGAAGTCCTGTATTTGCACAGGATGCTGGAAATATTGAAGGGACAGTTACAGATGTATCAACTGGTGAATCTCTTCCCGGTGTAAATATTATACTTAAGGGAACATATTACGGCGCCGCAACAGATATTGATGGTAAATTCAGAATTAATTCAATTGCTCTTGGTGAGTATAATATAACTGTATCTCTTATAGGCTATACATCCATTGAATATACAGGGATAGCAATTGAACCAAATAAAACTATTCAGCTTGATGTGCTTCTTGAAGAGACTGTTCTAACTCTCAACCAGGAAATAGTTGTCATTGGTGATAAACCGTTAATGGATGTTGAAGAAACTCAGAGTAAAAGAACTGTCTCCCGCGAAGATATAGAGATTGCACTTGTTGAGAACATTCAGGGTATTGTTTCCCAGCAGTCAGGTGTTGTAGAAACCGATAAAGAGATTCATATAAGAGGAGGAAGATCCTACGAAAATGCTTTCCTGCTGGATGGCGTCTCTGTTCAGGATCCGTTGGCAGGAACCGGGTTCGGTCTTCAACTTAGCGCAGATGCGATTGAACAGGTTGAAGTTATTACCGGCGGTTACAACGCTGAATATGGTCAGGCCACATCAGGTGTAGTGAATGTAACCACAAGAGAGGGTAGTACAAGATACAGTGGTTCAATAACCTATAAGCGTGATAACTTTGGTAACACTGAATCTAATAATGTTTTTAATATTGATATTGTTGAAGCGAGCTTGAGCGGACCTGATCCCTTAACTTCCTTTATTTTACCTGCTATTGGACTGGATATTCCCGGTGATCTATCATTCTTTACCAGCTTTTATATGGGTATTAGTGATGGACTCACCCAGGGCTATTTTAAACCGACAGCTACCCAGCTTTTCTCATCAACATTCCAGGGAACTGATTTTGCACCTCGTGCGGAAAACAGCTGGTTTTGGCTGGTAAAAGCAACATACAAATATTTGCCAACTTTGAAGTTTGGATATTCATATAACCAATCAGTAAACATTAACCAGAATTCACAGTCATTGCAATCTAATCTTGAATTTGTTGAACCTTCTCCGGGTTATCAATACGAGTTCCAAAATATTCTTGATAATGCTAATACGTTCACACATAAAAATATGTTTCAGAATTTTAACATCACTCACACTCTCAATCCGAGTACATATTATGAGTTAAAGATTAATTACTTCTTTACCAATTTAAGAGCAGATGCAAATGGATTAGATTGGAGGGAATATACTGAACCAACCGATTTTATTAATTTTCCGATCCAGTATTATAATGAAGAGAGAGACACAGTTGGTGTTATCCCCGGAGACGGTTTTTGGGATATTGGAAATCCTTTTACTTACCGGGATCACTTCCTGGAAGAATATTCACTGAAGGGTGATATTACAAGTTTTTTCGATGAGAAAAATAAATTTAAAGCAGGTTTTAATCTCCGGTTTCAGACAATGCAAATGCTCGATATATATAAACCGTGGGTAGGTGAACTAGGGCTGAACAACGATATTTATAAAGTTAATCCTGCACTTGGATCATTTTATGCACAGGATAATATAAACTTTGGAGGAATGATTCTTAACTTTGGACTTCGATTTGATTACTGGTTTCCTGGAAAATTTGTAGACGATGCAGTAAAGAATCCTGAATCAGTAACAATTCCTGATGAAACACGAGCCGACTATGAGAACGATACATTTTCCTTTTTTGGTGATAGAAGGTTTAAAGCCAGGTTAAGTCCAAGACTTGGAATTTCTCATCCGGTTTCTGATAATCAAACTCTGTTTTTCTCTTACGGGCATTTTAGCAAATGGCCAAAACCTCAATTTGTATATGCTAAATTAGATCCAAAAACGGCGCAGTCATCCTTTCAACGTTTTGGAAACCCTAACCTCAACCCCGAAACGACTGTAGCTTATGAACTCGGCATCAAGACGCAATTTACGACCAATGATGTGTTAACCGTAACTGCATACTACAAAGATATATTTGATTATGTAAGTACACGAACTGCAAAAATAACATCTGCCAGGCTGACCGGACAGAGCTTTATAACTTATGTTAATACTGATTATGCTCGCTCCCGAGGGATTGAGTTTGAGTTTAAAAAAAGAATTGGTAAATGGTTTAACGGTATTGCCACATTTGCCTATGCAATTGTGACCGGAAAAAGTTCAACTGCTGATGAAGGTGTTCTCGTTCTGCGCGGTGATCTTGAAGAGCCTATTACAGAGCAGTTCCTTTCATGGGATAAGCCAATAACAGCTACTCTTTCTGCTAATTTTTATGTTGAAAGGGGAAGTCTTGGATTCGGAGAAGGAATCATTGATGACTGGAGTCTCTATGTGCGAGGATTTTTTCAATCAGGTAAAAGGTATACACCAGCGATATTTACAGGTTCAATTGATGAGCAGGGGAGAAAAGAATACGAAACAAGACGAGATGAACGTAATGGCGAAATTGCTGATGACTGGTTCTACCTTGATTTGAATTTTGAGAAATATATAAATATAGGTAATACTTCATTCTCTGTTTTTATTGAAATTAATAACCTTCTCGACAACAAAAATTCAACAATAATTAATCCTGTCACCGGTAGCGCATACGAATCCGGCGATGATGTACCAAGCAGCTGGAATGATCCTCGTTTTCCGGACCTGCAGTTTCCAATAAGTGCTTATCCGCTTGACCCGGCAAGATATTTAGCCAGACGAAATATTAAATTTGGATTATCCTATAAATTCTAATATGAAGAAATTTCTGATTTTACTGATTGTTTGTTTCGCATATTTTGAGGCTGATGCTCAGTTATTCCCGACTCTTGGAGGACAGCGTGCAGGAATCTCAACTGCTCAATTCTTAAAAATTGGTGTTGGAGGAAGGGCTTCTTCCATGGGTGATGCATTTGTAGCAGTCGCAAATGATGCTTCATCACTATATTGGAATCCGGCAGGATTAGTACAATTTGAAAAGAATGAATTAATATTTTCACATAACATGTGGGTTGTTGATATAAATCATGATTTTCTTGGTGGAGTTTATCACCTTGGGAAAAATCATGCATTTGGTCTTGCATTCACCGGGCTTTCAATGGATGATATGCCGGTGACAACTGAATTTAAACCGTTTGGAACAGGAGAGTTTTTCTCATTCAGTGATATTGCAATTGCTCTAACGTACTCGCAAAAAATGACCGATAATTTTAGTTTTGGTGCAACTGTGCGTTACATCGAGGAAACACTCGATAAATTAAAAATGCGCGGTGTTATGATTGATCTGGGTACATATTATTGGACGGGATTAGGATCAACCC
This sequence comes from uncultured Ignavibacteriales bacterium, assembly GCA_965511205.1. Lineage (GTDB taxonomy): Bacteria > Bacteroidota > Ignavibacteria > Ignavibacteriales > Ignavibacteriaceae > JAZGGS01. The sequence continues at coordinate 9,210 of CBEPPX010000025.1, forward strand.
GCTTTGCAGTAACTGTATCTAATTTTGGTAACGAATTATCTCCTGATGGTACTATCGTACTCGTTGGTAACCGTGATGAAAAATCGGAATGGCAATCATTTGCCCCGCCTACAATGTTCAGGATTGGTTTTGCTTTTGAACCATATGAGTCAATGGAGCATAGAGTAACTACATCAGTACAATTAAATCATCCAAACGATAATAGTGAAAACTTTTCATTTGGATTTGAATATGCATGGAGGAAGGTATTTTTCCTTCGAGGCGGTTATAAGTTTAATGTTGATGAACAGAATTTTTCATTTGGAGCGGGAATAAATGCTCCAATTAGTATAGCTGAGTTTACTCTGGATTATGCATTTTCTAACTTTGAAAAACTCGGTTCCGTTCATAGATTCTCAATCATTTTAGGGCTTTAATGGTGATTAGAAAAATCATAGAAGTTATTATTTTACTTACAGTTATAGTGATATTATCAAACTGTTCGGAGAAGTTTGATCTAAACAATATTCAGACTGACGATAGTAATATTAATTTAGGTGGTGATACGGTTTTTGTACAGCTTAATCCCGTTTGGGAAGGATTCAATAAACCACAGGATGTTATGGTCGGAAGAGAACCGTTCATTTATGTTGCAGATACGGATAATGACCGCATCGTAATGTTAAATCTTGACGGTCAGGTACTGGGAACACGGAGCATTAATCGACCAATTGCTTTAGCACAGGATTACAAATTGAATTTAATTGTTGTCGCAGAGTTTGACACAAGTGTTAGTGGAGTAACTCAAACATTTAGTGCAGTTTACAAGCTGGACCTGGCATCAGTTAATCATCAAATTGCATCTGCTTCGATCACAAGATTATTACCACGTGAAGTAGACTTAAACAGACCCGAAGTGGAATATACTGGTGTTTGTGTATTCTTCAATAATATGTTTTATGTCTCAAGGAAAGGTCCAAATAACAGTAGTTTTATTGATCCTGATAATTCCATTTTACATTTCATACCTAAAAAGTTTATTGACGGAGTAAGTGAAGGAGATACTCTAATTGGGAGGGTTCCAAATATTGACCAGCTAGGACAGGGACCGGTATCCGCGTATGATATTAGTTCATTAACATCCTTTAATGATCAATCGATTGATATCATTGTAACTCTTACCGGGGGAACTAGTTTTAAAGCAAACTGGCTTCATTATCAAATTACGCCAATCGATCAAAGATATGTAAGTAATTTCTCACCAGAATCCGGACTTGACTTGATGGAGACGAACAGATTTGAAAGACCGGAGGGAAGTGCTCTCGACCCTTCAGGTAATATTTATATCGTTGATGCTGGAAAAGATAGAGTTTATAAATTTAACTCATTTGGAGATGAACTTGAATCATTCGGGGGCCCGGATGATTTTAATGAGCCCCACGGTGTTGCCTTCTTCAACAAAACGTTGTATGTAGCCGATACCGGGAATAACCGAATACTTAGATTCAGTCTTTCAACTGAATTGTAATAAGGAACCGAATGAAATCAGATATAACTGCAAAACTCTCGTTCTTCTTATTTTTTGTTCTGACTGTTGCAATTCAACCTCAGGAAAAAGTTAAGATTGCCACTTATAATATTCTTAATTATCCGAATCAATCATCAACAAAGAATCCAAGATTTCAAACTGTAATTTATGATTTGAAACCTGACATTTTAGTTGTGCAGGAAATTTTGTCTCAATCAGCAGTCAATGAATTCAAAAACGATGTTCTTGGAGATGATTATCAGTCTGGTGACTTTATTAATGGGCCGGATACAGATAATGCAATCTTTTATAAAGACTCTCTCTTCCAGTTTATTACTACAGATTTTATTAATCCTACACAGGGACCAAGATATATCTCCGTTTTTAGATTATTTCATAAGATCACATTCGATACATTAATCATATACTCTGCACATTTTAAAGCCAGCCAGGGGGTTGAGAACGAACTTAGACGACTAAATGAAGCTGCAACTCTGCGAGTTTTCACAGATCTATTACCGCCCAATTCAGACTTTATACTTGTAGGCGATTTAAATTTATACCGTTCAACAGAACCTGCGTACGAGGAATTATTAGTGCAGGATGGAACAGGATACTTTTTAGATCCAATAAACAGACCCGGTACGTGGCATGATAGTTTCAGTTTTACCGATATTCATACTCAATCTACCCGCATTACTGATCTTGGTGATGGCGGATCAACAGGTGGACTGGATGACCGATTTGACTTTATATTGATTTCTCAATCAATAATGGACGAAGGAGGTATAGATTATATTACGGATTCTTACTGGGCCTTTGGCAATGATGGCCTTCACCTCAATCTTTCAATACATGATCCTCCAAATCAATCGGTAAGTACGGATATTGCAATTGCACTTTATCTTGCAAGCGATCATTTACCTGTTGTGGCTGAATTTGATTTTGGAGTTGCCTCTGGTGTTGAAGTAATCGCAGCTCATGAAATGAATTTTATACTTCATCAAAACTATCCTAATCCATTTAATCCATCAACAATTATTAACTTCAGCTTAGCTGTTAATTCTAAAGTTAGCTTGAAGATATTTGATGTTCTGGGACAGGAAGTTGCAAACTTAGTAAATACTAATCTTGTAGCAGGATCACACAATGTAGATTTTAATGCTTCACTACTAAATAGTGG
>CBEPPX010000026.1:0-11663 GCA_965511205.1 uncultured Ignavibacteriales bacterium
AAGTAAACTTATCTCCATCAACCTGTGCAAATGTTATAAGAATTTCCGCAAATCCACCGTTCGTTATCCACATCTTTTGTCCGTTAAGTGCATAATGCTTTCCATCTTCAGAAAGTACTGCGGTTGTTTTAGCAGAAAGTGCATCAGAGCCGGATGTAGGTTCGGTTAAGCAATAAGCAGTCATCAGTTCGCCGCTGGCAAGCTTTGGTAAATATTTTTTTTTCTGCTCTTCCGTTCCGTAATAAAGAATTGGTAAAGATCCAATTCCGGTATGAACAGCATAAGAAACGCCAAACGAATGACTGGCACCCAACTCGAATAAAATTGCAGTGTTCGTATTAAAATCTTCTCCAAGTCCGCCGTACTCTTCTGGAATAGAAACTCCAAGCAATCCAAGCTCACCTGCTTTTTGCAGAAGACTTACGGTTAATCCTTCTTCCTGTTTATCAATTGCATCCAGTTTTGGCCAGATCTCCTTTTCCACAAATTCCCCGGCAGCCTCGGTCATCATTTTTTGTTCTTCACTTAATTCTTCTGGTATAAAGACTAATTGAGGAAGTGTTTCCTTTATAAGAAACTCGCCGCCTTTTAGCACTTCTGTTTTTAATGTTTCGGTTGACATAATATTACTCAACTTTGTTTAGTAAATAACTAGTTTAATTTTCTAATTCAATAATTCAAAAATACCTGCAACTCCTTGCCCGCCGCCAACACAGGCAGTAACCATTCCAGTTTTTTTCTTAGTACGTTTAAGTTCATTTAATAATTGCACAGTAAGCTTGGCACCTGTACAACCTAATGGATGACCTAATGCAATTGCACCTCCATTAACATTCACGATATCATTATTTAGATCTAAAGTGCGAATCACAGATAATGCCTGTGATGCAAATGCTTCGTTCAATTCTATAATTTCAATATCATCCTGTTTCATATTTGCTTTTCTTAATGCTTTTGGTACAGCTTCAATCGGTCCCGTTCCCATTACAGTAGGATCAACTCCGGCTAAAGCGTAGGATACTAAACGAGCAATTGGTTTTAAGTTGAGTTCTTTTACCATCTCTTCAGACATAACTAAAACGAATGCAGCACCATCTGATGTTTGTGAAGAATTACCAGCTGTAACTGTTCCGTTATTAGCAAAGACTGGTTTTAGTTTTGCTAATGCTTCAAGAGTTGTATCAGCACGAGGACCTTCATCAGTATCAACAACAAACTTGCTCACTTTTTTCTTCCCGTTTTCAAGATGCACATCTTCAATTTCAATTGGGACAATCTGATCTTTGAAATATCCTTTATCAATTGCATTAATAGCTTTCATATGAGAATTGTATGCAAACTCATCCTGATCTTCGCGAGAGATTTTGTATTTCTCAACTATTTTCTCAGCAGTTAAACCCATTCCCATATAGTAGCCAGGATAATCCTTCGCGATTTGATAATTGGGAGCAAGTTTCCAGCCCGTCATCGGAACCATAGACATTGATTCTATTCCACCTGCAATAACACAATCCATCATACCTGATTGAATACGAGCTATACCAGTAGCGATCGTATCAATTCCTGAAGCGCAGAACCTGTTAATTGTTACCCCGGGAACTTCCTGCGGCAAACATTGCAGAGCAATCATCCTGCCCACCTGGAGCCCTTGTTCAGCTTCGGGGAAGGCATTTCCAACTATCAGATCATCAACACGATGAGGATCCAATTCGGGAACTGATTTTAATAAATGTTTTATAACGTCTACAGCTAAGTTGTCCGGTCTGTAAAAACGAAAGCCACCTTTTTTAGCTTTCGCAATAGCCGAACGATAACCTGCTACTATATATGCTTCTCTCATAATTCTATTCTTTTAATTTTTATGATTAAAATTTTTTAATTCCTTAAAGGTTTCCCGGTTGTTAATATGCTTTGAATTCTTTCCAGAGTTTTCTTTTCACCAATAAGACTTAGAAATGCCTCTCGCTCTAAATCGAGGAGATACTGCTCTGAAACCAAAGTGGTATTTGAAAGATCGCCGCCGCACATTATGTACGCTAACTTTTCAACGATTTTTTTATCGTGATCGGTAATGTATTCGCCGGAATGAAATGAATATGCACCGAGTAACATAACTGATAGAGCAGATCTTCCAAGCACTTTAATATCTTCCCGAAGAATTGGTTGAGTGTAACCCTGATCTGCCAGCTCTATTACAGATCTTTTTGCCTGTGCAATTACGCGATTTGGATTAACAACAATGTTATCTCTTCCTTTAACAAAAATATTCATATCAAATGCCTCTTGCGCAGAGGTGGCTACTGTTGCCATAGCAATATTTAAAAACCGCCATTGTATTTCTGGTAATTCTATAGCATCTTTTAAATACATATCGGAAGCACGCAGCGTCATCTCTTTTGTACCTCCTCCGGCAGGAATAATTCCAACACCAACTTCAACTAAACCGATATATGTTTCTGCCGATGCTACAACCTTATCTGCATGTAAACAAACTTCGCAACCACCGCCCAACGTTAGGGAATGAGGTGCAACAACAACCGGGACACTTGAATATCGAACATGCATTGTAGCTTTTTGAAATTGTCTAACTGCCATATCTATCTCATCGTATTCCTGCTCAGTTGCCAGCATAAACATCATAGCTAGGTTTGCTCCTGCTGAAAAATGCTGACCGTTGTTTGCAATTACCAATCCTTTAAAATCTTTCTCAGCTATTTCGATTGATTTATTTATTGCTTCTAAAATTTCTGAACCAATAGAATTCATCTTAGTTTGAAATTCAAGATTAACAACTCCATCGCCCAAATCGTGCAAAGTTGCACCAACATTTTTCCAAACAGGTTTATTTGTACGAAGATTATCAAGAATAATAAAATCACCCTTACCGGGAATTTCTTTGTAAGATTGAGAACTTATATCATAATATTTGCGTTTTCCATTTTCAATTTTATAAAAAGATGAAAAACCTTTTTCCAGCATATCATAAACCCATTTTGCCGGTTTCATCTTTTCTTCTTCCATTTTCTTTGCAGTCTTCTCTACACCAAAAACATCCCAAGTTTCATAAGGTCCGAGTTCCCATCCAAAGCCTGCGCGCATAGCATCATCAATTTTGTAAAGTTCATCGGAAGCTTCGGGTATCCTGTTTGATGAGTATTGAAAAACCATAAAGGATAATTTTCTAAGAAACTCACCGGCTGTATCTTTAGCAGCATTAAGGGCTTTTAATCTTTCTTTAAGATCATCAATTGTTTTTGCTGCCGCAACGGAGGCAAACTTTGTTTTGGCTGAAGGCTCATACTCAAATGAATCAATGTTCAGTTCGAGAATAACCCGCTCACCTTTTTCATCTTTACTTTTTTTATAGAATCCTTGCCCTGTTTTATCACCAAGCCAGTTGTTCTCTACAAGTTTTTTTACATAAGCAGGTATTTTAAAAATTTCTCTCGATTCATCATCAGGACAATCTTTATAAATATTATCAGCGACTTTTACCAAGGTATCAATTCCAACAACATCAGAAGTTCTGAAAGTAGCAGATTTCGGTTTACCAGTTAGAGGTCCGGTTAATGAATCAATTGCTTTAATTTTTAATTTCGTTTCGTCCATCAACTTAAAAACAGCCATTACGCTGTAAACGCCTATCCTGTTTGCGATGAATGCAGGTGTGTCTTTACAAAGAACAGGAGTCTTTCCGAGGTAGAGATCTCCATAATACATTAAAAAGTCTATCACACTCTGATCAGTTTTAGGAGTCGGAATTATTTCCATCAATTGAAGGTAACGCGGCGGGTTGAAAAAGTGAATCCCACAAAAATGTTTCTGAAAGTCTTCACTTCTTCCTTCAAGCATTGTGTGAATTGGAATACCGGAAGTGTTTGTTGTTATTAATGTGCCGTCTTTACGAAACTGTTCAACTTTTTCGAAAACAGACTTCTTTATATCCAGGTTTTCAATTACGGCTTCAATTATCCAATCAGCATTTTGAAGGCAGTCCATGTTGTCTTCAAAGTTACCGGTTGTAATTCTTGATGAAAATGATTTGTGATAAAAAGATGCTGGTTTCGATTTTTGTGCAGCTTTAAGGTTGACATCAACAAACCTGTTACGAACTGCTTTATCATTTAGGGAAAGCCCTTTTTTCTTTTCATCTTCATTAAGTTCTTTTGGAATTATATCCAGAAGGTTAACAGTGCAACCAATGTTTGCAAAATGTGCAGCAATCCGTGAGCCCATTACGCCGGATCCCAGAACCACAACTTTTTTAATTATTCTTTTCATAATTTATTATTGATTTATTTGTTGAATAAATAACTCCCTGTTCTTCAAAATGTTTTTATACAAAATGCTTTGTTTCCGAGTCACTGTAGATCTTTTCAAAAAGATCCGTATACCTTTCTTTAATTATTCTTCTCATAAGTTTTAATGTTGGGGTAAGTTCACCGGTTTCAACAGACCATTCATCTTCAACTAAAGCAAACTTTTTAATTTGCTGCACTTTACCAAACCGCTCATTATACGTTTCGATATCTTCCCAAATTCTGTTTTTCACATCAACCGAATTAACTATGTCTTTTTTACTGGAGATGTTTAGTTTTTTAATCTTCGCCCAATCTAGTATAAAATCAAATTTTGGGATGATTAGCGCCGCCGCAAAATTCCTGTTTTCACCAATTACCATTACCTGCTCAATGAATAAAGATTCTTTCATTTTATTTTCAATCGGCTGAGGCGCAACGAACTTACCTCCCGAAGTTTTAAATATTTCTTTTACTCTATCAGTTATTTTAAGAAACCTTCCCTCAACCATTTCCCCAATATCTCCTGTATGAAACCAACCATCCTTATCAATGGCTTCCTCTGTATAATCCGGGCGATTGTAATAACCCTGAGTTACATTTGGACCCTTGCAAAGAATTTCTCCATTCTCAGAAAGCTTAATTTCAATACCCGGCATAGTTGGACCGACTGTTCCGATGTAATACCCACCTTTTTCGTAACGGTTGCTTGTTATTCCCGGAGATGTTTCTGTTAAACCGTACGCTTCAATAATTGGAATGCCCGCAGCGTTAAATATCCTGCCTAAACGTGGTTGAAGAGAAGCTGCTCCGCTCATAATACCAATTACTTCACCTCCAAGTGCTTCTTTCCATTTTGAAAAAACTAATTTCCTGGCTACGCCGAGCTGGATATTATAAAGTAATCCGTTCTTCCCCTGGGGATGAAAATGATTGGCAAGATTTAATGCCCAACCGAAAATTGCTTTTTTAGCGCCAGGCAATTCTCTTCCCTTTGCCATTATTTTATCATAAACTTTTTCTAAAACACGCGGTACAGTTGTAAAGAAATGCGGCTTAACCTCTTTCAGGTACTCACCAACTTTATCAGTACTCTCCACATAATGAACAGAGGAACCATTTTTCATATAATAAAAAGAAGCGGTCCGTTCGAAAATGTGACAAAGAGGTAAAAAACTGATCACCCTGTGTTCTGAACCAATAGGCAGAATTTGACTCAAAGATAAAACGTTGCTGATAATATTTTTATGTGTAAGCATTACACCTTTTGGCGTACCGGTTGTGCCGGATGTGTAAATAATAGTCGCAAGGTTATCTTCAGTAATAGAATTTTTTATATCATCCAGCCTGGATTGAAGATTATCAATGGCCATATCAGTAACTTCACTCCAATGCCTTGCCCCGTCAACTTTATCAAATGTGAATATCTCTACAGGATTTTTAACCTTAGTATTTACTCTTTTGACTTTTTCCAGTAATTCTTTACCGGCAACAAATACTATTTTTACTCCGGCGTCATTAAAAATAAATTCATAATTTTCTTCACTCATATTTGGATAAAGCGGTACAATAATGGCCCCTGCCTGCAATGAACCAATATCAATAAAATTCCACTCGGTTCTGTTACCTGATATGATGGCAATCTTATCATCCTTATCAACCCCCATCTTAATTAAACCAAGGCTTAGGTTGTTTACTATTTCCAGGCTCTTATCAGTGCTGTATTTCCGCCATTCTCCGCCAACCTTATCACAGAGTGCATCTTCCTGGGGATAACTCTTTTGCTGGTAGGGCAGAACATCAATAAGCCTGTTTAATTTTATTTCAGGTAAACTCATGACTCACTCCGATTCTTTGCTGATTATTGACTTTGAAAATAAAAACTTAATTGATAAAACACAAGCGAATTTTCGCTATTAGTGATATTTAGCTGTATTTTTATTAACAATTTTTATATATTTTATTACATAAATGTGAAGCAATGATTTTCATGATAAAAACGATCAAATGAAACCAACAAAAACAAATATCAAACTGATATTTGGGTTAAAATTAAAGCAGCTCCGGCAGGATAAAACTCTCTCACTCTCAGAGCTTGCAGTTAAGAGTGGGTTATCAGTTTCATACCTTAATGAAATTGAAAGCGGTAAAAAATATCCTAAAGCAGATAAAATAGCAGTATTATCGGATGTGCTAAACGTTAGTTATGACAGACTTGTCTCCCTGAAACTTTCAAGGCATCTTGCTCCAATTGGTGATCTACTGGATTCGAAAGTTCTTGAACAGCTACCGCTGGATCATTACGGGATAGACATAAACAAGCTGGTTGTTTTAATGGCTAACGCTCCAATGCAGCTTAGTGCGCTGGTTGCAACAATAGTAGAAATGGCAAAAAGTTCTGAACTTAGCCAAAATAATTTTTCGCGAACAGCAATAAGAACTTATAAAGAATTGAATGAAAACTATTTTGATGATCTGGAAAAAGCTGTAGAGAAATTTGTAAACAAAATTAATTTTCCGAATGATCCTCCAGTAACTTATTCTGCTTTGCAAAAAGTTATTAGTGAACAATTCGGAATTAGTGTTGATGAAAAACTGTTAAACAATTACCCGGAGCTATCTGAAATTAGAGCAATTTATGTGCCCGGGAATAAGAATAAACTTGTAATCAATAAAAATTTAAACGATTCACAAAAAACGTTTATCCTCGGTAAAGAAATTGCTTATCAATATTTAAAAATTACAGACCGTTCAAACCTTTACTCTGCTGCAAGAGTTGATTCATTCGACCAATTGCTCAACAACCTGAGGGCTTCTTACTTCGCAACTTCATTAATGTTAAAAAGAGAAAATATACTTGATGATTTGAAACAATTTTTCAAAATGAAAAAATGGAACAGCAGTAATCTGTTAGAATTTATTGATAAGTATAACTCAACTCCCGAAATGTTTTTACAACGGTTTACAAATCTTGCATCAAAGTTTTTAAATCTGAATAGTTATTTTTTTCTGAGGTTTAACACGATTGAAGGATCGAATGAATATCATCTTAACAAGGAGCTAAGACTTAATACCCGCGAAAATCCTGGCGGTTACCAGAGCACGGAACATTATTGCAGAAGATGGATCTCAATTGGAGTGCTTAAAAAACTGGATCAAAGTAAAAAAGGAAAGGCAATGTATGATAAATCTGTTGTAGGTGCGCAGGTTTCTGAGTTTTATGATTCCGGCGATAAATATTTCAGCATTTCAATAGCAAGAAGAAACAGATTAACAATAGGAAATAATACAAGTATAACAGTTGGGTTCCTAATGAATGATGAATTCAGAAAAAAGGTAAATTTCTGGAATGACCCAAAAATTCCTGCAAAGATTGTTAATAACACTTGTGAGAGGTGCACAATTCAGGATTGCAAGGAAAGGGTTGCACCTGCTAATGTTGCTGAGCAGCTTGAAAAATACGATAGCATAAAGTCTTCGATTAAGAAATTAATTAGCGAAGTAGAATCCTAAGTTTTTTGTTCTACATTCTAACACAAACATTCACATTATAAAAATCTAATAGCGGATTTTAGTACCGCACTTATATTTATATTAAATTTTACTTTAATATTTGTATCATTCATAAATTCCTTCATACATCAGCTTTGAAGAAAAACAAATTTATAATTATTGCTCACCGGGGTGAATCTTATGATGCACCGGAAAATACACACGCATCAATAAATTTAGCATGGGAAAGAGAAGTTGATGCTGTTGAGATTGATGTGCAGCTTACAAAGGATGAAAAGATTGTTGTAATCCACGATAAATCCACTTTACGAACCGGCGGAAAGTTAAAAAGAATTTCATCAAACACTTATGATAATTTATCTATGATTGATGTTGGAAAATTTAAAGCGGGAAAGTGGAAAGATGAAAAAATTCCCTTGCTTGATGATGTTTTAGAAAATATTCCTGCAGATAAAATACTATTTGTAGAAGTTAAAAGCGATGATAGAATTATTAAACCATTAAAAAATTTAATCTGGAAAAAGAATGGAAATCCCAAACAAATTAAGTTTATTGGGTTTGATATTAATACAATGAAATTATTAAAAAAAGCGCTGCCTGAGTTTGAATCGTATTGGATAATAGAAAGTAAACATTATAAAGCAAAACCACTTCTTAAAAGGTCCATTGAAAAATGTAAAGCCACCGGCTTGGATGGTTTGGATGTACAATCAAGAAAATTTTTGAACTCAGAAGTAATTAATTTCGTAAAAAGTAATGATTTGAAAATTTATACCTGGACAGTTGATGACCCGAAAAGAGCAAAGAAGCTAATTGTAGATGGAATTGATGGGATAACAACAAACAGGGCAAATTGGCTTAAACATCAGTTAAGGTAAATCACAAAGAGCAAAAAACAAAGAACAAACAAATAACAATTACCGAATTTTCAATAACCAAAGTTCCGATTATTGTGTTAGAATTGAGAATTGGATTTTGATTATTTGTTTTTTGAGAATTGATCATTGATATTTCTAAAGCGATTTTTATTTCTTGATCAAAAGCAGATATGGATAAAATTATAATCGGCATACACGGGCTTGGAAACAAACCACCAAAATATCTTATTGAAGAGTGGTGGCGATTATCAATTACAGAAGGTTTAAGCAAAATTGGTAAACATTTTTCCAAATTTGATTTTGAGATGGTTTATTGGGCTGATTCTTTACATCCTGATCCTCTAAATCCTTATGAAGATGATGAAGATAGTGAGTTATTCCTAAGTGAAAAATATGAGCCGGCAACAAAAGTAAAAAAAGTAAAATCAAATGGATATAAAGAAAATTTTATAAATTTTTTCAAAAAGCAGCGTGATAAATTATTATTCAATGAAACACTTCATTTAAAATTCCCTTCGCTTACTGATCTAATTATCAAACATTTTTTTAAGGATTTAGATATTTACTTAACCCAGCAATGCGTTGAAGAAAATAAATCTGAATGTCTTGCGAAAGATATCATCCGGGAGAAACTTGTTGATACGCTGCAAAAGCACAAAGGAAGAGAAATACTTCTAATTGCTCACTCGATGGGAACACTTGTAGCGTATGAAGTTTTAATAGAATTTGAGGATGAGGTGAAAATTGATTCTCTTATTACAATTGGTTCGCCGCTTGGTGTGCCCTTTATATTTGAGAAATTAAAAAATTCTAAAAACGTTGTATCCGAAGAAATTAACACATTAAGAACTCCTGATAATATTTTAACCGAATGGAATAACTTTGCAGATCTGGATGATAAAATTGCGCGAAGCGCTGATATGAGTAAATTATTCAAAATAAACTCGCATAATGTAGCCCCGGTAATGGAAGTGGTTGAAAACGATTATGAAAGTGATGGAATTGAAAACCCTCACAAATCCTTTGGTTATTTAAGAACACCTGAAGTGGCTTATATTATTGATGGCTTCTTATCCCGTGGAAAAAATAAATTTGTGCTTTGGATAAGAACTAAGTTTGAAAAAGTTAAAAATACATTTACAAAATCTTAATTGCTGCAACGAGAACAAATACTTGCAAAGTTATTCGATAATTCTGAACAATGGGATTTTATAATTATCGGAGGAGGTGCTACAGGAGTGGGCGCAGCTATTGATGCATCTTCTCGAGGATACAAAACTCTTCTTGTAGAACAAAGTGATTTTGGTAAAGGCACTTCCAGCAGAAGTACAAAATTAATCCATGGCGGCGTAAGATATCTTCAGCAGGGAAATATTTCACTTGTACTAGAAGCACTTAAAGAAAGAGGATTACTTTGTCAAAATGCACCGCATTTAGTTCACAATCTTGCTTTTGTGGTTCCAACTTATGATTGGTGGGAAGGAACATTTTATGGAGTTGGATTAAAATTGTACGATATGCTTGCAGGTAAGTATGGTTTTGGTAAATCACATTTACTTTCAGAAGAAGAAACACTCCAGCGAATTCCTACTTTAGAAACCAATGGATTAAGAGGCGGAGTAATTTATTATGATGGTCAGTTTGATGATTCGCGTCTCTTAATAAATATGGTTCAAACAGCTGATGAACTTGGTACAGATATATTGAATTATATCAAGGTTACTTCATTATTAAAAGAAAATGATGTTGTAGTTGGTGTTAAAGCAGTTGATGCTGAAACCGGAAATGAATACGAACTAAAAACAAAAACAGTTATTAACGCTACCGGAGTTTTCACGGATTCGATTAGAAAGATGGATGATAAAAACGCAAAATCAATAATAGCTTCAAGCAGGGGAACTCATATAGTTTTGGATAAATCTTTTTTACCGGGAGATAATGCAATTATGGTTCCGCATACTTCTGATGGAAGAATACTTTTTGCAATCCCGTGGTTAAATCATGTTATTGTGGGAACTACGGATGTTGAAATTGATGAACCAACTCTTGAGCCCATGGCTGATGAAGATGAATTAGACTTTCTTCTTAACACTGCTTCAAAATATCTTGTAAAAGATCCCTCCAGAACTGATATTCTGAGTGTCTTTTCAGGTATTCGCCCTCTTGTAACAAAGGGTGATGAAGAGAGTACTGCTGCAATTTCGAGAGAACATACTGTTTTAATTTCAAGAAGTGGATTAATTACTGTTGCTGGTGGAAAATGGACTACCTATAGAAAGATGGCTGAAGATACTATTGACCAGGCAATTGAGGTTGCGCAGCTGGAGTATAAACCTTCGGTAACGGAAAACTTCCATTTACATGGTTACATAAAGAATAAAGTAGCAGATGCTCATCTCGCACATTATGGCTCTGATGCAGATGAAATTGAAGCTTTATCTTCTCAGAAATCATTAAACGAAAAATTGCATCCTAAATTTGAGATTAAAGCATGTGAAGTTGTTTGGTGTGTAAGAAATGAAATGGCAAGAACAGTGGAAGATTTTTTAGCACGCCGCACGAGAGTTCTTTTTTTAGATGCAAATGCTGCAATTGAAATCGCTCCCGCTGTTGCAAAGTTGATGGCTAAAGAGCTAAAGAAAAATCGCAAATGGGTTAAAGAACAGGTTGAATCATTTAATGAAGTTGCAAAGAACTATTTAATTCATTAAGTAAAATTCTTCAGAAAGAATCATTACCCAGAAATTTAACTACCATATTATATTCCGAATATTAACTAAATATTCCCACCAAAATATCCCCAGCTTTTTCAACATCTTTATCATTAACATCTAAATGAGTTATTGCTCTCAATGAATCAATCGTTCCTGGAGTTAATAGTAAACCCGCTTCTTTACATTTACTTAATGCAGCAGTAACATTCATCGTTAGCGGTTTAAACAATAAAATATTTGTGTGAACTGCATCCATATTT
>CBEPPX010000027.1:0-11492 GCA_965511205.1 uncultured Ignavibacteriales bacterium
CCCAAATGGTGCCGGTGGAATGGTTATATCCCAATGCCGTAATAAAATTTCCACTAATCGATACCTGCTGGTTTTGATGATTGAATTTAACCCAGCTTGGAAACTCATCATTAGCATTAGATGTTTTATTAATTCCATCAGCAGTACCAACGTATAAAGTAGAATCATCCGTTGATATAACTGAAAATGCACGATGATTGAGATTTCCTTCACCGCAGAAGCTGCCGGCTGCCGGCGATAGACAAAAATCAAGTGTGCTATCAGGATTAATAGAATCTAAATCATCTGGTGGAAGAACAACTCTTTGCCAGCTTTGCCCCATATCAGTACTTTTACGCAAACCACCTGCAAAAGAAGTTATCCAAATTGTTCCCGGTGTGAATGCAATATCAAAAGATAAGTTTTGTTCAGGTACTGTTACAGGAAGAGCTGGAATATTATTAATTCCATAAACTTCGACTGTGTCATTATTATTATCAACCGGTTGTGGAATTACGTTCCATGTTAATCCGTTATCTGTAGTATATTTTAATCCTGTTCCGGCAGCAACATCTTCCCCTGCAACACCTTCAACTGTTTTTGCAGTTGCTGCCCAGAGAGTCCCTTTATAATATCCAATTGCTGAAACATTATCTGTGCCAAATGAAGTTGTACCGTAAAAGTTATCCCAGTTCTCTCCCCTATCGAATGAAACACTTACCCCCCTGCTGGTTCCTAACCAAACAGTATCGCCGATTGTTATTATATCTAATATACTGTTGCTTTTAGGGTTTGAGGATAAGATTTTAGCAAAATAATTTTCATTGCCGGAGATATAAAAGGATTCAGGTTTTAACTGAGAGTAAGAATTAGTAAGTAAAACAGAAATTAGAGTAACAATTAAAATTATTTTCAACATTAAAGAACAATTATATTATGAATGATCTTATTACTTAATATTTTACTTCTATCCCTTGCCTGAAACTCAAATCGCCAAGTCCCCTTTTGTGCAGAAGCAGGAAATGTTAAGATGACCGTAAATATTCCATCTCCTGCCGCCACATCACCATTTTCTGAGGTGTTACCATCATCAAACATAGGAAATTGAAAAACTCCTTGGCTGTTAACAAGTCGGACACCATTGGGATCAAATGTTTCATAAAAAACAAACTCAATATCTCGTAATCCGTTACTATCACTAGCTTCAATTGTAAATAAAATTGTTTCTCCTGCTTGAATTGTATCTGGCATAACCAGATTTGAAACTACAGGAGCAACATTATCCTGACCATTATTAAATTGGAACCCGCTTAATGCAACAACTTTGCTTTCACCATTAAAGCCGGTAACTGAGAACTGTACTCCATAATTTCCATTAGGGTATTCAGATTTTAAAATGAATTGATTCTCATAGATTACCTCAGTGATGCTTAACATTTCGATTGGAGATGAATTCAGAAAATTGTCATCCGGATCGATTACATTAAAATGCACACTATTAACTACACTACCGGAAGAAAAAATCAAACGTACGTTTAATAATGAATCAGAAGGGATTTTAAGATCAATTGTATCTTTTATGCCCGATACAAAAGTTACCTGGTAATTTTCCGCGGTAACATCAATAACATTTTCAAAAGTTTTATCGCATCCCCAAAACAGCAGGGGGATAAAAAGTAAACCGAATTTCCGCATAATTAAATATTGCTTTTATGCAAATTGTTCACAAGGTAAAAATGAAGATACATAATTTTTTTAAGCCGTTAAGGTAAGCATAATTGGTGTTGGAGAAAAAGAAATTATGAATATAAACAAACTAATATAGCCAACAAATTTTCTTCGGTTATCTAATTCCCTGGTATCGGCTATGGGAGGATGCTTTAATTTAATAACAAAATATAAGACCAACGACCAGAACAACCAGCCAGCCCAACCAATTCCATAATTAAATTCTAACATCGTATCTATCAACCCCATAATTCCAAAAATGAAGAGGAAAGAAAAAGCAATTATAGAAATTTTAAAATGTTTTTCTTTTCCGAATAAAGAATAAGAAATATGTCCGCCATCCAGCTGCCCAACGGGTATAAGGTTCATAGAAGTAATAAATAAACCGAACCATCCTACACATAAGTAAGGATAATGATAGATCTCTGACATCGGCGGAAAGAACTGACCCGGATTAACAAAGAGCCATTTTAATGCTGAAAATAAAATCGAATCGCCGAAGACTAATCCGATTGCATCTTTACCGTATTCCGGGCTGAAATAATCAGGATGGATTGTAAGAATGTACTCTTCACCCGGAAGATTTAAGAAACCATAGATAAGGATAGCTATACAAAAAATAAATCCTGCTATAGGTCCTGCAACACCTATATCAAACATTGCTTTCTTAGTCATAATAAGTGATTTTGTTCTTATCACAGCGCCCATCGTTCCGAAATTTATAAAGTACGGAATTGGGGGAAATGGTATATAAAAAGGAAGAGTTGCCTTAACTTTATGATATTTAGCTGCAAAATAGTGCCCGAATTCATGAAAGGAAATCATTAACATAATTGAAATGGAATACGGGAGACCAACCAGTAACTGCTTAAGTTCATAAGGTCCTGCTTCGGCACTGGTCCATTGTACTCCGGCAATTGTGGAGGTGATAAATGTAACAACAAAGAGTGCTGCATGCAGAACATAACTCTTAGCATTTTTTTTGGAAGAGATTGGTTCCTGGTGCATTGTTGTATTTTGATTATAATCTTCATCCATTTTTTATAAATCCAGGTTTAATCCTATTGTCCAATAATTTTCTGATATATCGTAAAATTCGCCGTGCACACTTTTACCAGAAAAGTAAGATATTAAAATAGATAAACCTCTTGATAAGGGTTCACCAAATTTAATTCCTGTTGTTATACTGTTATTACCGGAATATTTTTCAATCCCCGTTATTTTTAAATCGTAAGCAATTAACGGAATGAAAGAAGAATTACGCAGCGAGAAGATATAGTAATCAAAACCCGCCTGGAATATACCTTTCTTAATTCTTTCTGGAATAACATGAATAATATATGTTAACCCAAGGTAAACTCTAAAGCCATCCTTCCTGATATACGGGAAAAGTTCTAAAAACTCTTTACTGTAAACAAATGGTTCTCTTCCGTTAAGCCAGATTTCATTTTCTGCATTGTATAATCCATCAACCAGGTGTGCACTGATATGACTGAAACGAAAACGTACACCAAATTCTTTTCCCCCATCATCATTTTTATAACCAGCATTTATCCCGAACATAAAATCGATAGTTTCTACTGGAAATTTAAAGTTACTTTGTGCACGGGTTCTTGTGTAAGTAAAAAGATCTGCTCCAAAAGATATAGTTGTGTTTTTATCATAATGATGATAGATATCTCTTGTAGCACCTATGTTAATCTGTACTTTACTTATATCAAATAAATATTGAAAACCTGCTTTTGGTTCTAGAAAATTTGCTGTAAATGGTTGAATATTTAATTCTGGGGGAAACCATTCGTCCGTTTTCTGCGGGAAGGAATTTGAACTCAATATAACAAAGAGAGACAAAGTTGCCAGAAAACGTTTCACTTAGTATCAACTCCCCGATTTAATTTTTTCTTTAACTTCTGCTTAACAAGTTTATTGTAGCTGTATTTAAATTTAGATGTAAGACTTGCAACAGCATAAAGGTTTGTGGGAAAAGCAAATGAGGGTTCAAAATAACAGTTTACCGTGCAACCTTCACAGAATTCAAATCTTCCCTCCATTTTTAAAAAGGTTTTATACTTCTCTGTTTTCCTTATCTCACGTATTTGTTTATCAATTGGAATTTTATCATTGGCAAAATGATAGCATGGTAGCAGGATTTCGTTATAAGGCGAGATGACAACCACTCTCGATACTGCTTTGCAGCTGGGATCATTTATATCATTTCCTCCGTTTCTTCTCAGCTTCATAAAACCTTTATTTAGGTAAACATCAAGCTTGCCGTCGCAATATTCATCAATATAATCAATTGCTTCTTCTGTTAAACCCGGGTTACCGAAATATGAAAAAACAGGATTAACCAATAGTACCAAATCATTTTTAGCAGCAATCTCGTGCATCTCAGGCAATTTTTTGTAGGTATCATTTGTAACTGTAAAAAGTATATCAGGAAATTCACCGATTGATTTTGCCACGTTTATACTTTCCATTACAGACTTATAACAATCAACTTTTCTTATTTCATTATGCTCCTCTTCATCAGGAGAATCTAATGAAAAGTGAAGAAGATTAATTTTACCTACTAATTTTTCTGCAAACTTTGGATAGAGAAGAGCATTTGTAGTAATGCTCGTTTGCATTTTTAAACCCTTAGCATGCTCTGCCATCAAATGAATTTCTTTATGCAGAAGGGGTTCTCCTCCAGTAAGATCAACAAACTTTACACCAAGCTGCGCAAGCTGGTTTATATTCGATTTAAAATCATCTATGCTGGCGTAAGGGGTATCTTTAAAATTAGTATGATCTCCAAAATGGCAGAAGCTGCAATATGCATTGCACCTGTAAGTAACATAATAGTTGCAAAGTAAAAGCATCAGTATTTCCTTCCCTTCCAAATTACCTTGCGATTAGGCAGTACAATAAATGGAAGCGCAATTACGTAAAGTATGTAGTAAACTTGGTGAGCAAGAAAATATTTTAAGTTTTTTGCAATACCCAGTTTCTGGTGAACAGGAAATAAAACAAAATAATCTGTAACAACTTTGAAGAATATTAAGTATAACCAAACTTTTGAAAATAAAAATGGTGTTAACAGAATACATAAGTTAGTAAAGAAACCCCAAAACATAATTAAGAAACCTGTAAATGGAACACCCAAACCGCCAACAGCCCATCGCTTTTTTTGACGAACAAGTTTTTTAGTGCTACCGCAAGAGCGTGATGTTACCAAGGCATCCTTTTCAAGAGGATATATTATTTTATATTTTTTTAATTTGGCGATACCCATGAGAAGTATAAAATCTTCGGTAACGCTGAACGGCAGGTTCTCATAGCCACCTGCTTCTTCGTATGCTTTTTTCCTGTAGGACATATTATTACCAATACAACTGATCGGTTTTCCCAGGTTAATTGTTCCGGCGGCAACCAGGAGCAAATAAATAAAATCAATTGCCTGCATTCCCTGAAAATTACTTGCTGCTGTTTGGGTTGTGTAGCCATTTACTACTCCAACATCTTTTTCATAATAAGATGCGATGGTTTTAGCCCAGGCTGGTTTAACTTCACAATCAGCATCGGTAGTAAGGATTATTTCTCCTTTAGCATTTCCTATTCCTCTTGCAACTGCCTTTGTTTTACCAGCCAGTTTACTTTCTTCATCGTTAATTATTGTAATTTTTTTAAACCTGCTTTTTTCTTTAATAAAGTTTTCTATCAGAGTAGGAGTATTATCGGTGGAACCATCGTCAACAATTATTATTTCAAGCTTCCCTTCAGAGTATTGAAGTGTATCCAGTGATTTTAAACATCTCTCAATATTATCTTCTTCATTCCTTGCCGCTACAATCACAGTGGCTGATGGTAAATCGTCTTCATTTATTTTAGGGAATTTTTTCTTTGTACCGATTACAAAGAGAACCGACTGAAGAAAATATCCGCTAAGGAATACAAGGAATATTATTTCAAACATTCTTCAGGTTCTCCAAACTTGAATCCGCGAGCGGCGGCTGTATCTGCTACATATTTAATTGAATCTATAATAATATCTTTCGATTTGTTGCTATCGTGTAAAACTATAAGTGAATTGTTCTGCAAATAATTATCGACCGCAAATTTAACTTTTTCCCAATCATTTTTATAATCATAAGTTACAAGATTCCACATTACAACTTTTAGATTTGTTTTATTCAGAAGTTTTCTAACAGATAGATTAAACCTGCCGTATGGTGGTCTTACATATTTTACATTGTAATTAAATTCATCTGCTAAAATTAAATTTACCTGTTCTATCTCACTTTTTACCTCATCCTTAGATATCCTGGTTAAATATTTATGACTCAAAGTGTGGTTACCGATAGTATGCCCTTCACTTATCAGTTCATTAGTTAATCCAGGATATTTCTTTATATTATTTCCTACACAAAAATGGAGAGCTTTTATATTTAAAGAACTAAGCTGCTCAAGTATTTTTTCTGTTATTCCCGGGTTTGGCCCATCATCAAATGTAAGCAGAATTTTGTTATTGGTGGATTGCCAATAAAACTCATTAAATATCTTTTTAATTATTGCAGGCGGGTTATATAGGTATCTTGTCATCCTTTTATAACACCTATCGGTCTTATCTTAGCAACTTTAAGTGTTATCCCTTCGTTGTGCATTACATTTACAACATCGGCAACATCTTTATAAGCACCGGGCATTTCTTCTGCAATAGTTTTGTAACCTTTTGCCTGGATAACTATTCCCTTTTTGTTCAGTTCTTTCAAAAGGTCTCTCCCCTTTGCATTTTTCAATGCCTTTCGCCTGCTAAGGTTTCTGCCTGCACCATGGCAACTGCTTCCAAAAGTTTCTTCCATCGCTTTTTCTGTTCCAACAGTAATATACGAATACCTTCCCATATCACCTGGTATAAGTACCGGCTGCCCTACACTTTTATATTTTTCAGGAATAAGTTTACTGCCAGGTGGGAAGGCACGCGTTGCACCTTTACGATGAACGCATAAATTTTTTTCTTCGTTCCCGATTTTATGTTTTTCTATTTTTGCAATGTTGTGGCAGACATCGTAAATTAATCTAAAACCTAATTCAGTTTCGCTCATGTTAAAAATTTCCTTAAACGCTTTTTTTGCTAGGTGCATAATAACCTGCCTGTTGTTCCATGCAAAGTTTGCTGCCGCCTGCATAGCGGAAAGATAATCCTCTCCTTCACTTGATTGAATTGGTGCACAAGCCAGTTGCCTGTCCGGCAAGCTAAAACCATATTTGCTGCTAGCTTGTAAAATAATTTTAAGATAATCATCACAAACCTGGTAACCCAAACCACGAGAACCTGTATGAATGAGCAGAACAACCTGGTCTTTATACAAACCGAAGACTTCAGCAGTTTTTTCATCATATATATTTTCAACAACATCTACTTCAAGAAAATGATTGCCGGAGCCGAGAGTTCCAATCTGGTCAGCTCCACGCTCCATTGCTCTTTTACTTACAGCATCCGTATCAGCATTTTTTAGAGTTCCGCTTTCCTCTGTAAATTCGATATCTCCAGGGCTGCCCAAATCATGTTCCAGTGCCCATTCCGAACCCATCATTAATACATTTTTAAGATCTTTAGTGGATAATTTTTTAAT
Source organism: uncultured Ignavibacteriales bacterium (assembly GCA_965511205.1). Classification (GTDB taxonomy): domain Bacteria; phylum Bacteroidota; class Ignavibacteria; order Ignavibacteriales; family Ignavibacteriaceae; genus JAZGGS01. The sequence continues at coordinate 7,326 of CBEPPX010000027.1, forward strand.
TGCACCACTTGCACCAACTCCGGTTGGAATGTACTCAAATAATTTGGAAACAAGTTTTTCGATCTTCTTTTTAACGGTAACAGCGTTTAATTTTGTAACAGCAAGCCGCACTCCGCAATTTATATCGTAACCAACACCTCCGGGCGAGATCACACCTTCATTAAGATTTGTTGCTGCCACTCCTCCAATCGGAAATCCGTAGCCCCAATGAATATCAGGCATAGCAAGGCTGTATTTTTCTATGCCGGGCAGATGAGCAACGTTCATAACCTGTTTAAGTGCATCACCGGTTTTAAGATTTGTATTTATCATTTCTTCAGATATATAAACCCTGCCGGGTACATTCATTTTACCTGATGCCGGTATCTCCCAAACATTCTCTCTTATTTTAATAAGTTCAATTCCGCCTATCATCATAACAGACCTCCACTCTTTTGTTTATTAAATATCAAAGACAAGAAGAGTAGAAAAAACATTTCCTTTTTTTATTATGTTCATCTGGTGAAAAGTTATTGCTTTTATCTCTTGCTTAAGATGAACTACAGAGTTAAGTTTATTTCCATTTAGACTACAAGAGAGAAACCAATCATCTTCTTTTTTTCCTATCGATAAATCATCCACCGAGTAACATAACCATTTTTTTGTGAGGAGTAAGTAATTCAATTCGCTTAAAAAATCAACAAGAAGCTGCTCTTTGCTAAAGGAAGTTAATTTTATCTTTTTGAATTCACCTTGGTTAAAAGTTGTTTCATCAATTACTGAAGTTAACCAAGCTTCTGAAGATGCTTGAAAAAGTTCTTCCAAACTTTTACCATAAACTTCAAAAGCAATATCTGCTGTGTGATCTATTTGTTCATAACTTCCAGACATTTCAAAGCTGATAAATTTAATACATAATTTAATCAACCTTCTATTAAAATGAATTATTGAAAAACGTAGCCAACAAATTAAATATTGTATAGAATACTTATATTTGCCAACCAATTTTTCCCTGAATTAAATAACCCGGATGAAACATCTATCTGAACATCAGCAAGGATTAATAGCAATATTTTTTGCTGCAATTTTGTGGAGCAGCGGCGGTTTGCTCGTTAAGTTAATTTCACTTACGCCAATGCAGATTTCCTTTTTCAGAAGCGCAATTGCCGCAGCAACATTCGGGGTTATTTTCAGAAAGAAAGTATTAAAAGTTAACTCGTTCACATTTTTAAATTCTATTTTTTATGCTGCAGTTTTAATCTTTTTCGTACTTGCAACAAAGACCACCACAGCAGCAAATGCTATTTTCCTGCAATCCACTGCACCTATTTATGTTTTAATATTTGAACCAATCATCAACAAAACTAAATATCAAAAAGCGAATACTATAACTGTTGCAGTTTGTTTAGTGGGAATGGTTTTGTTTTTCCTGGGAGATCTTAAACCAGGTGAACTTGACGGAAACATTTACGGTTTGCTTGCAGGAATATTCTTTGCATCATTTTTTCTGGGAATGAGAAAGAACGGGAAAGAGTACCAGCAGAGCAGTATTTTTTGGGGTAATGTTCTGGTTGCAATAATTTGCCTTCCGTTTATCTTTTCTATTACAGAGTTATCTTTTTCTGATTTGTGGAGGGTTAGTTTTTTAGGAATGTTCCAGATTGCAATTGCTTATGCAATATTTACTTTCGGGTTAAAAAGAGTTTATGCTGTTGAAGCATCAATAATTTCGATGATAGAGCCGGTGTTAAATCCAGTGTGGGTTCTTATTGGTTATGGCGAGGTCCCTGCTGTTTATGCTATTGCCGGAGGCGTGATAATCATCGCAGCAATTACAATCAGAACTATTCAAATGGGAAGGAGTTTGTTTAGCAGACGATTTAATTAAAAGTATTAAAGCAATTTAGCTTTCGAATAATTTATCTCGTTCACCTTCTCCCCTTTATTATAAGTTATTGCAGAAGTCAAAGCTCCGGTTGAAGAATAAGTACACCACTTCCCTACTTTATACCCCTCAATAAAGTAACCGTCTTGTCTCGGAATTCCGTTTTCATAAAACCAGGTCCATTTACCTTGAGGTTTATCATCTCTAAAACCTCCCATAGATTCCAATTTACCTGAACCATAAAAATATTTCCATTTCCCTACATTCTTATTGTTTTTAAGTGAACCGTACACGGCAATTTTGCCTGAAGTTGATGTAAGACAGAACTCCCCGTTTTTTAATCCTTTTTCTACTTCATATTCTAAAATTTGGCTATCCAGAGTATCAAGTATTCTTCCGGTAAACGGAGCTTCTTCTCCTACTTTATAGATAAGACCTTCTTCGATGTAGATGTTATGAGTACTGCGATAAGACTTACATCCGAATAAGAGTAAGGATGAAAAAATAATTAAGATAAAGTATTTCGATAAAGATGTTATGCCCTCACAAACATCCCTCATAAGAACTCCTTTACTATTTTTAGATAGAATAATCCGCTAAGAAGATCTTGTTACTGTTAATATTGATATCGAAATGTTTTTGTTTACTAAGCCAGTTTGTGACACACAAAACTGTAAATAGTTTAAGCAAAATATCTAAAAAACAGAAGATCAGGCTTAAATAGACTACTTTTTTATACACAAAAGCCATTCCAGTAAAATTCATTGAGTTTTAACAAAATTATTAAGTTTCTGCTAATAGAATGTTTAGGAATGAAACGCCAAAAAATTATTATTTGAGAATGAGACACTATTTATAAAGAAAATAATCCACAAATGTGTGTTCTAGCTGTTACCTATTCTTGCATATACATTACAGATAATATCGCTCGATTTTCCTCTTCGCCTTTCTAAGAATTATTTTAATCGAAGATATTTTAAAATTGCTGTTTCAGGTTGGGCGTATGAGTTTATTAATAAGATTATGTAACGATTTGGAACAAGAAACATTTGTTATGACTTGGTTTAAGTACAAAATATCACTTGGCACATTTATTGGCTGTTAGCAGATAAACTATTTCAAAACGAGGGCAAACTAATGGAAGCGTTAGAAAAATCTTTTGAGTGTGGCTTTTTGATAACAAAACTTAAACTTAAAAAAGCAACAATTTTAGAAGCACTGGAATTCAAGTCTGAACTGGACGAAGAAATTCTTAAGGGAAATCACAATATTATAATTGATTTGGGTTCTTGCGAATTTCTTGATTCAACTTTTATCGGGGTTTTAGTTGTAACCTGGAAGAAGTTAAAAACTGTAGGTGGAAAATTAAAACTTGTAAAACCAGGTAATTTTACAAAATCAGTTTTCCATTTAACCGGAACAATTGAACTTTTTGAAACATATGAATCGCTTGAAGAAGCTTTAAGCAGTTTCGTTACACCAATTCAAGATTACAGTACAAAGAATATTAAAACCGCGTAGTGAAATCTTTTGAAGATAATTCAGGCAAATTGAAAAAATTTGTATGCTTGAACAAACAAATAAATTACTGAGAAAAAATGGGACAGCAACAATTACTTTTAGTGGTATTGGGGTTAATAATAGTCGGTATCGCTCTCGGTTTAGCCAACCAGTTATTTGATTCACATGCGGAAGATTCTAATAAAGATAGTATTGCATCCGAATTAGTGAATTTAGGTACAATGGCACAGCAATTCTTTAACAAACCAGATGAAATGGGTGGGGGCAACCAGAGTTTTATAAATTGGGTTATTCCTGCTGAATTAGATTCTTCAACAAGTGGTATTTATGAAATTGCAACTGTGGTAAATAAATCGATGGTTATTTCCGGCACTCCGTTTCCTCAAAGTGGTTATAGCTGGTATCTTCAATCAACTATTACAAAAACCGGGATTGAAACAGAATTAATACTATTATAAAAAATTGATTTTCCTCCGCGGGAATTAAAAAAATCCGTTTGATCATTTAAACTTTAAAATTGTGATGATTAACCGGATTTTTTTATTTTAAATGAACTTAATATTAATAACTTTGCGGCGTAACTCAGCTGGTAGAGTGTCAGCTTACCAAGCTGGATGTCGCGCTTGCCTACCGGCAGTCAGGGGTTCTCCCGCAGGGATTCCTTGCGGAAGAATCCCATCGCCCGCTCAGTTTTCGATTCATTTAATTAGCTTATAACTTGTAAGTAAATAGGTTTGTAACTACCAATTAAACACTGTATCTTAAACGTGTGCTGAATTAAA
>CBEPPX010000028.1:0-11469 GCA_965511205.1 uncultured Ignavibacteriales bacterium
GAACATAATGTCAAATGTTAACTCAACGCTTGAAATTTATCCAATAACTAAAGATGATGTCTTTCTCTCCTTTTTACCATTGTGCCACAGCTTTGAAAGGATGGCAGGATATTACTCAGCATTTGCTGCCGGCGCTCCTGTTTATTATGCAGAAAGTATAGAAACTGTTGCTGCGAACCTGATTGAAGTTAAGCCAACTATAATGACTTCTGTTCCACGGTTATTTGAAAGGATCTATTCCAAAATTATTAAAAACGTGGAGAGCCAGCCTGAGAAAAAGCAAAAAATATTTTACGGAGCGCTTAATATTGGTAATCAATATGCAAATGCAAAAAGGGAAGGTAAGATTTCTCTACCGCTAAGAATAAAACATAAAGTTGCAGATAAACTTGTCTTCAAGAAATTAAAGGAAAAAACGGGGGGAAATTTAAGATTCTTTATTTCCGGCGGTGCAGCACTGCCACGCGCGCTGGGTGATTTTTTTGAATCAACAGGAATAATAATTATTGAAGGATACGGGTTAACTGAATCTTCACCAGTAATCGCTGCAAACAGATTCGATGATTATAAATTCGGTACTGTTGGCAAACCTTTACCCGGCGTTGAAGTAAAGATAGCTTCGGATGGCGAAATTCTAGCACGCGGACCGAATATAATGCAAGGTTATTACAAGAATAAAAAGGAAACGGAAGCTACGCTGATAGATGGTTGGCTGCACACAGGTGATATTGGCGTTTTTGATGCCGATGGATTCCTGATGATAACCGACAGGAAAAAACATCTCTTTAAAACTTCCGCCGGTAAATATATTGCTCCAACTCCAATTGAAAATACTTTTCTTGCAAGTAAATTTATCGATCAGTTTATTGTGATTGGTGATAGGCGAATGTTCTTAAGCGCACTTGTTGTACCAGATTTTGAAGCACTTAAAGAGTATGCGGATTCTAATAAAATCCCTTACGCTTCTGAGGAAGATCTTACAAAAAATGATAAGATATACAAGCTGCTCGAACAAGACATGAACCAGTTGCAGAAGAAGCTTGCAAATTATGAGCGTATAAGAAGATTTAGCGTGTTGTATAAACCTTTTACAATAGAATCGGGTGAGATTACTCCCAGTTTAAAGATTCGCAGGAAGGCGATTGAATCTAATTACGGCGAGCTGATCGAACAGATGTATGTAAGCCTGGAGAAGTAAAATCACTTTTAAAGTGAATCCATAACTTTGATTACTTGTTCATGAATCTTTTCGTTAGTTGAGAGAATTCTTTTTGTATAGATATTAGTTTTATTGCCGTGGAAGTCTGTTACAAGACCGCCGGCTTCTTCAACAATCAGTTTGCCTGCGCAAATATCCCAGGGATGCAAATGTACTTCCCAGAAACCATCGAACACACCATCGGCCAGGTAGCAAAAATCAATTGCCGCAGAACCAAGTCTTCGCACTCCCCTTGCAGTTTTAGTTAGAGCAATAAATCTTTCAAACAGTTTATCAGGATTTTCCTTTTTGTTGTAAGGAAAACCTGTTACAAGCAAGCTATGCGCAAGGTTATCATTTTTACTAACAGTTATTTTTTCTGAATCAGCAAAAGTTCCTGCTCCCAGTTCAGCAGAATAGATGATATCGCGCATAACATCATAAACAACTCCCGCAATTGTTTTACCATTCTTCTGCAGACCAATTGAAACTGAGAAGATCGGCAATCCGTGAGCAAAGTTAGTTGTCCCGTCCAGCGGATCAATGACCCAGAGATATTCAGAATCTTGCTGTTCGCCGCTTCCTTCCTCCGCAAGTATGCTGTGGGATGGATATTTTTTCCATATAAAATCGGTTATAACTTTTTCAGAAGCTTTATCAATTTCTGTAACCAGGTTATTTTCACCAGTTTTGTACTCAATCTTAAAAGATTTGCCAAAACCTTCTCTAATAACACTGCCAGCCTCTTTAGCAATACTCACTAAATCATCAATCATTTGTTTCCTATAAGTTTACGAGGCAAATATAAAGATTATATTTCTGCTTATTTGTTTATAATTATCTTCCAATCAAAAGAAGCTTTTCGAGTCAAGCCAAAGCTAACTTCCTTGATAGCCGGAATCTATTTTGATATATTTCTTTCTTAATAAATGCAAATAATTCAAGGAGAAATTAGTTGAACAAGGGTAGTGAAATTGAAGTTCGTAAGTCCGATTCAGATTCATTTGTAGAAGATATTCCGGAAATCCTGCCTATTCTTCCCTTAAGAGATATTGTAATATTTCCATACATGATATTTCCCGTACTGGTGGGCAGGGAACAGTCGATCCGTGCTGCAAATTATGTTCAGGATAATACAAAATACATTTTTCTTTCCACACAAAAAAAATCAAACGTCGAAGCTCCAACCAAAGATGATATTTACAGGGATGGTACCATTGCTAAAATAGTTCAGATATTAAAACTACCAAACGGGTTAATGAAGATTTTGGTGGACGGTTTAATACAGGCAAGGATAGTTGAGTTTACAGACAGGGAAGAATTTTTTGAGGCAAAGGTTGAAGTGATAATTCCTGCAGCCAAAACAGATCACGAAATGAATGCTATGATCAGGCAAATGTCGCAGCTATTTAAAGATTATGTGAAGATAAGTCGTAATGTTCCCAACGATACACTTTCAGCTTTTGAAAATATTATAGAAACAGACAGGAAATTATTTTATGCTGCTGCAAACATAAACCAGACAATTGACGTTAAGCAGGCAATAATTCAAAAGTACACTCTTAAAGAACAATATTACGAAGTAATTAAAATCCTTAATTCCGAAATAGACATTCTTAAAATTGAAAAAGAGATTGATCATAAGGTACAGGAAAATATTTCAAAGACTCAGCGAAAGTTTATCATCCAGGAACAGATTAAAATTCTGCAGGATGAACTTGGTGACGAAGAAGACGGCTCACCTGAATTTGCCAAAATAAGAGAGAAGATAAAAAAATCGAAAATGCCCAAAGAGGCAGAGGATAAAGCGTTGGAGGAGTTAAACAAACTTAAAAAAACCCCGCCAATGTCTCCCGAATCTACAGTTATTAGGAATTATCTTGATTGGCTTGTTGATGTGCCGTGGTCTAAACGAACAAAGGATAAACTTAATATTAAACATGTTCAGAAGATATTGGATGAAGATCATTTTGGCTTAAAAAAACCGAAGGAAAGAATAATTGAGCATATTGCCGTGCTCAACCTTGTTAAACAGATGCGCGGTCAAATTCTATGTTTTGTGGGTCCTCCGGGAGTTGGTAAAACTTCACTCGGCAAATCGATTGCAAGGGCTTTGGGAAGAAAGTTTGTAAGGATAAGCTTAGGTGGTGTGCGCGATGAAGCGGAAATAAGAGGACACAGACGAACATACATCGGCTCGATGCCTGGTAAGATAGTTCAATCGATGAAAAGAGCTGGAACTGTAAATCCTGTTATTCTTTTAGATGAAGTTGATAAAATGAGTATGGATTTCCGGGGCGATCCATCTTCTGCTATGCTGGAAGTTCTTGATCCTGAACAGAATCATACTTTTAACGATCACTATCTTGAAGTTGATTACGACTTACAGCATGTAATGTTTATTACTACCGCAAATGTGCGATATAATATTCCCCTTCCACTCCAGGATAGAATGGAAATAATTGAATTACCCGGCTACCTGGAATTTGATAAAATGGAAATTGCAAAGAGACATCTTATTCCAAAACAGTTAAAAGCGCATGGGCTGGAAAATAAAAAAGTTAAGTTCGATGATGAAGCTATAAGAAAAATAATTAGTGAGTATACCCGCGAAGCCGGTGTAAGAAACCTGGAAAGAGAAATGGCTTCCGTCCTTAGAAAAGTTGCAAAAGATATTGTTTCTAAAGAATCGACCAATGGTAAGAAAAAAAGGATTGTAGAAAATATTATTGATGAAGAGAAAGTTGAAACATACCTGAAGAACCCCAGGTACAGACACCAGAAGCACAGCAAGGTAAATAAAGTTGGCAGCGTTACCGGGTTAGCTTGGACGAGTACAGGCGGAGAACTCCTTACTGTTGACGCAACTATAATGAATGGTGCAGGTAAATTAAATCTTACCGGACAGCTTGGAAATGTGATGAAGGAATCTGCCCAGGCAGCATTAAGTTATCTCCGTTCTTCAGCTAAACGATTTGGTTTGAATCCTGATTTTTATAAAGGAAAAGAGATCCATATTCATCTGCCCGAAGGTGCTATACCTAAAGACGGACCTTCTGCCGGAATTACAATGGCTTTGGCTATGCTTTCTGCAGTTAGTGGTAAACCTGCATCCAACAGTGTTGCAATGACGGGAGAAATAACTCTAACCGGTTCTATTCTTCCAATTGGCGGGTTGAATGAAAAGTTACTTGCGGCTAAAAGAAATGATATAGAAACCATTCTAATCCCCAAAGAAAATGAGATTGACCTGAAGGAAATTTCAGCTAAAGTTAAAGAAGGATTAAAGATTGTTCCGATAGCGAGGCTTGAAGATGCAATTCCTTATGTATTTCCAAAGGCAAAAATGAAAAGTTCACCAATTAAGCGTAAAAAGAAAGTATCAAAGAAAAAGTGAATTGAATGGGAGAGAGTCTAATAATCAATTCAAACCATTCTACAGAAGAAAAATACAAATTGCTTATTAAGCAGTTAAATAACCTACTTAATAAAAAAGATAACTTTCTTTCAAATTTGTCTAACCTTACAGCAGCCCTAAAGCAAAGCTTTGATAAAATAAGCTGGGTTGGTTTCTATCTTTTTGACGGTAAAAGACTCTACCTTGGTCCTTTCCAGGGTCAGGTTGCTTGTACAGAAATTGAATTAGGAAAAGGTGTTTGCGGAACTTCTGCAGAAAAAAGGGAGAGTGTAATTGTTCCCGATGTTGATAAATTTCCCGGACACATTTCGTGCGATACAGGTTCACGCTCTGAAATTGTTATTCCGGTAATTAAAAACGGTGAGCTATTTGGTGTGCTTGATATTGACAGTTATAATTATGATTCCTTTGATGAAACAGATAAAAAATATTTAGAAGAAATCTGTACCTTTTTATCTAAAGAAATACTAAATTGAATAGAAATTAACAGTAGAGTAAATAAAGAAAATATATTAATTTTAACTTATGGCATTTGTAGTTACAGCAAGAAAATGGCGTCCTAAAAAATTCAGCGAAGTTGTTGGACAGGGACACGTTACCAACACTCTGAAGAACGCAATTAAGGAGAACAGAATTGCTCACGCATACCTTTTTACCGGACCAAGAGGAGTAGGCAAAACAACCACTGCGCGTTTGCTTGCTAAAGCGTTAAACTGCAATAACCCTGTTAACCAGGAACCATGTAATGAATGTGAAACTTGTAATTCAATCCAGAATTCTCAATCACTTGATATTTTTGAGATAGATGGTGCATCAAACCGTGGAATTGATGAGATACGCACTCTGCGCGAATCGGTAAAATATGCACCAACAAAATCAAAATATAAAATCTACATTATTGATGAAGTTCATATGCTTACAAGGGAATCGTTCAACGCATTCCTTAAGACCCTTGAAGAACCACCCGAACACACAATATTTATCTTCGCAACAACAGATGTTCATAAAGTTCCTTTAACTATAATTTCACGCTGTCAGAGGTATGATTTTAGAAGAATTCAGCTCGATACAATAAAAGAGACTCTTGCAAAAATTGCTGCTGCAGAAAATATCGAAATTGATGATACTACGCTTACCATCATTTCAAAAAAAGCAGACGGTGCTTTAAGAGATGCCGAAAGTTATTTTGACCAGGTTGTTTCTTATTGCGAAGGGAAAATAACTCATGAGACTGTTACCCAGATGCTCAATCTTATAGATGAAGAAATCTATTTTAAGATTACCGATGCAGTACTGGAAAAAAATTATAGAGCTGTCTTTGAAGTAAGTAAAACCCTTTATGAAAACGGGTGGGATTTTGTTGACTTTATGGATGGTTTGATTGAACACTTTAGAAACATTTTAACAGTTGTGGTCACCGGTAAAGCTTCATTTACCGAAACCGCTGATGTTTATAAAGAGAAGTATGTAAGCTATAAGAATAAATTTTCCGAGGGGGATATGTTACGCCTTCTTAATTTTCTTGGCAAGACAGGACAGGAAATAAAATATTCGCAAAATCAAAAATTAAAAATTGAAATTGCACTAAGCCACCTGGTTGGTTTGGAAAAAACTTCAACTATAACTGAAATTCTTTCAGAGATTAATATTTCACCCAATTTGAAACAGAATAACAGTGTAAGTGATATAAATGATTCTATTTATTCACCAGATAAAACGACCAATCCAAATCTTGGAAAGAAAAGTCTCTCTTCAAACAGAGAATCGACAGCCGAGAAAAATAATGTTAAACCTACTGAAAATGCTAAGGTTTCAAGTGTTCAACCTGCCATAGTAGTGGAATTAAATTTCGAAAACATTGTTAAAAGATGGGAAGGATTTGTTTCTGAGATAAGTAAAGAAAAAGGGCTTACACTGGCACCGGTTATTGAAAATGTAAACTTAATTGAACTCAACGGAAACAAGCTGTCAATTTCGTTGCAGGATCCGCAAGGAAAGAAAACCCTTGAGATGAACAAAAATTACCTCGATACGAAAACCGAGCATTATTTTGGGAAGAAGATTGATCTAAAAGTTAGTTCAAAAAAACAAAATTTTGATGAAAACAGAGCTAAAGAAGCCAAAAAATCTGCTGAATCCCACACCGAATCTGAACTGGATTCCTACGAAAAAGTAATAATAGACGAATTAGGTGGCGAAAAGATCAACTGATCCTGAAACGCGACCTAAAAACAACACCAATATTACTATATTCACCTAAATTGTTTCAGTGGCTAAGTGTTTGATTAATAATAATTTATAATTATTTTTCTTTTCTATGTCTAAAAATTTAATCGTTGCTATTGATGGCTCTGCTGGTTCCGGTAAAAGCACTTCTGCAAAACTGGTAGCTTCAAGGTTGAATTACTTATATATTGATACCGGAGCAATGTACAGGGCAATTACTTTTTTAGCTATTAAGAATAAGATACTCAACGATGAAAAATTGATTATTTCACTAGCAGAAGAGAGTGAAATAAGACTTGAGTTTGTTGATGGTGAAACCAAAGTATTTGTAAATGATGAAGACCTTACCCGCAACATTAGAACGGTGGAAGTTAACAGTCATGTAAGTGATGTTAGTAAGATTAGGGAAGTTAGAAAAATAATGGTTGATAAGCAGAGAGAGATGGGAAGCAAAGGCGGCGGAGTTGTTATGGAAGGAAGAGATATTACAACTATTGTTTTTCCGAATGCTGATGTTAAAATATTCTTAACCGCTTTATTGGATGAAAGAGCCAGCAGGCGTGCAAAAGAATTTGCAGAAAATGGAACTGAAGTCAAACTGGACGATATTAAAAACAATCTTATTGAGCGCGATAGAATTGATTCGAGTCGTGAGGTAAGCCCTTTAACACAGGCGCCGGATGCAATTGTTGTTGATACAACAAAATATACAATTGACGAGCAGGTTAACATAATTTTGGAAGCAGTAAAAAAAACTGCTGATGAAAAAGGAATTAAATTAAATTATAACTGAGTTTATAAAAACCAAATAATAAACTAATTAAAAACTAAACATTTCTGTCTTATTGTATTTTATGGTTTTTAACAATATAACAGAGTTTTACGGAGGATAAATGTCTGAAGAGGTAAAAGAAACGAGTAAGACACCTGTTTCAGCTGATGAATACGAAAAAGCGAAAAATAAATTCAACTTAGATGAGTATTCACAAGAAGAATTCATAGATCTGGCAAATCTTTATTCCGAATCTTTTAGGAATGTAAAAGAAGGCGAACTTATAAAAGGTAAAATAGTTCGTATCCAGGGAGATAGCATAATTATAGATATTGGATTTAAATCCGAAGGTTCAATATCTAAAAGTGAATTTTACGAAGACCAGGTAATTGAAGTTGGTGATGACATTGAAGTTGTACTGGAAAGTGTTGAAGACCGGGATGGAAATCTTGTATTAAGTAAACAACGAGCTGATTTCTTAAGAATCTGGGAAAAAGTTTTTAGCTCATTTGAAACCGGCGAAATTATTGAAGGCAAAATTATTAAACGAATTAAGGGTGGTATGGTAGTCGATCTTATGGGTATGGAAGCATTCCTGCCTGGTTCACAGATTGATGTTCGCCCGATAAGAGACTTCGATGCTTTTGTTGGACAAACAATGGAATTCAAAGTTGTTAAAGTTAATGTTCCTACCGAGAATGTTGTTGTATCGCATAAAGTATTGGTTGAAGAAGAAATTTCCGACCAGAGAGGCGCTATACTGGAAAGCCTTGAGAAAGGACAAATACTTGAAGGTACTGTTAAAGCGATTACTGACTTTGGCGTATTCGTGGACCTGGGTGGAGTTGACGGTTTGATTCATATTACAGATTTGAGTTGGGGTAGAATTAACCATCCTAACGAAGTTGTAAAACTTGATGAAACCATTAAAATAGTTGTAACCGATTTTGATGAAGCCAAAAAGAGAATTTCGCTTAGCTTAAAGAAACTTCTTCCGCACCCCTGGGAAGAAATTGACAACAAACACAAAGTCGGCGATACAGTTTCCGGTCGTGTAGTTTCACTTACAGATTATGGCGCATTCATCGAACTTGAAAAAGGAATTGAAGGTTTAATTCATAATTCCGAAATGAGCTGGACCCAGCACATTAAACATCCATCACAGGTTGTTGCTATGGGGCAAATTATTGAAGCTGTTATACTCAGTTTGGATAAAGAGGATAAGAAAATTTCTCTCGGTATAAAACAATTAGAGCCCGATCCCTGGCAATCGTTAATGCAAAAATACCCTGTTGATTCAAGACATACGGGAATTGCGCGTAACCTTACTAACTTTGGTGTGTTCGTTGAACTTGAACCTGGTGTAGACGGGCTTGTTCATATTTCCGATTTATCCTGGACTAAGAAAATTCGCCATCCCGGGGAAGTTGTTAAAAAAAGCGAACCACTTGAAGTAATTGTTTTAGGTGTCGATGTGGATTCAAGAAAAATATCACTTGGTCACAAGCAGATTATTGATAATCCATGGGATACATTCGAATCAAAATACACAACCGGTACTATTACTGAAGGAAAAGTTGTTAGGATAATTGAAAAAGGATTGATTGCAGAGTTGCCCGATGATGTTGACGGCTTTGTTCCTGCTACCCAGTTATCAACTACAAGGTTGAAAAACTTAAGCACTCATTTTCCTATAGATAATATGCTGCCGTTAAAAGTGATTGAATTTGATAAGAATAATAAAAAGATTGTTCTTAGCGCTATAGCAGCTTTAAAGGAAAAATCTGAAGGAGAAATCCAGGAATACCTGAATGCTCATAAGCTTGAAAGAGTTTCTGTGGAAAATATTAAGGATGCAGAAACCGGTGCTATTGATTCATCAGAATTTCCTATCTTCGAAGAGCAGGATAACAAACCTGAAAAAACTGAAGAGAGCTAAATCTTTTTATAATAAAAAGTAGTTATATTATAAGCGGGATTTCTTTAGTCCCGCTTTTCTTTTATTCTCTAATTTGAATGTTAAACAAAGTAGCCCTACATACATTAGGTTGCAAACTAAACTTTGCCGAGACCTCTACAATTGGTAACCAGTTCTTAAGCAATGGTTACAAAATTGTTGATTTTAAAGAAGAAGCCGACATCTACGTTTTTAATACCTGCACAGTTACCGAAAGTGCTGAAAAAGAATGCAGGCAGCTTGTCAGGCGTGCCCTACGCAAAAACCCAAAGGCTTATGTAATTATAACCGGCTGTTATGCACAACTTCGCCCGGAAGACCTTGCCAAAATGGATGGTGTAGATGCTGTGCTAGGCAGCAATGAAAAGTTCAATCTTTTTTCCCTCCTTGATGGTTTTGAAAAGAACCAACCAACCTGTGTTCATGTTTCTTCAACTGATGATTTAAAAGACTTTGGAATCGCTTCTTCAACTGATGCGGACAGCAGAACAAGGGCTTTCCTAAAAATTCAGGATGGCTGTGATTACAAATGCACTTTCTGTACAATTCCCCTTGCACGCGGGGGAAGCAGGAGTATTCAGGAAAATGAAGCTGTTAAAGAATTTGAGAAACTGGTTAATAACGGTTATAAAGAAATAATATTAACCGGCGTTAATGTTGGCGATTACGGGAAATCATCAAGCTCAAATTTGCACAGCTTGCTTAATCAATTAATTCTTGTTGAAGGTGACTATAGGATCAGGATAAGTTCTATAGAACCGAATCTTTTAACGGAAGATATTATAGAACTTGTTGCCGAAAGCAATAAATTGTGTAAACACTTTCACATTCCTCTGCAAAGCGGAAGCCCACGGATATTACGTGCAATGCAGCGGCGTTATAATGTTGAGGAATATGAGTCTCTTATTGTACGAGCAAAAGATAGAATTGAAAATCTTTCAATCGGTGTTGATGTAATTGTTGGTTTTCCTGGCGAGGAAGAAGAAGATTTTATTACAACCCATAACTTTCTAAGAGATTTACCAGTTTCCTATCTGCATGTCTTTAGTTATTCCGAAAGACCGGATACACCTGCTGCAATTATGCAGGGTACGATCAATACTGAGGAAAGAAAGAGAAGAAGCAGCATCCTAAGAATTTTAAGTGAAAAGAAAAGACACGATTTTTATAGAAGTATGATTGGGGAAAAACTGGAAGTACTATTTGAAGCTGAAGACAAGGATGGAAAAATGAAGGGCTTCTCATCAAATTATGTTAGAATTATAAGTGATGCAAAGAGCGAATTTATAAACGACCTAACGGAAATAAACATCACGGGGCTTGAAAACGGCAGCTGCACCTGTAATTTAGTGGCGACTAATAATTCAGTTGAATTATTCCACTAATACATCTAAAATTAAAATAAAAAATATGAAGTATTTTCCTCTAATCATTTTACTAACAACCTGCCTGCTTACTGCACAGGAAAGATCAATACTTAATCTTGAAAGAGAAGTAAGTGTTTCAGTTGTTGATAATTCCACAAACAATATTCAAATTCAGAAATACACTGAGAATTCGAAAAAGAGTGCTGGTTTAGGAATTCTCTATTCACTACTGCTGCCAGGAATGGGTGAGCTATACGCAGATGGTTACAAGAGTGGGAAATATTTTACTATTGCAGATGGTGTTCTCTGGGGAACTTTTATAGGAATGAATGTTTATGCAAACTGGCAGGAGGAAAATTATAAATCTTATGCTGCTTCAAATGCGGGAGTAAACAATGAGGGTAAGGATGCTGCATACTACGCCACAATAAGTGGTTACCTGAACATTGATGATTTCAATAACGAAAAAGCGCTGGAAAGAAATTTTGATGAGATGTATAACGAAGAAATATATTTCTGGAAATGGGAAAC